>CABQHR010000156.1 GCA_902463875.1 uncultured Collinsella sp. | reverse complement strand
CCGAGAGGCGCCAGTACAGGTCGTCGGCGACCGTGGCGTCGGCGGCCTTCTGCCAGGCGGCGGTGCTGTCCTCCAGCACGTGCTTGACAACCTTGGGGGTCGCCGCCTTGGGCTTGACGGTGACGGCGCTGCCGCCCACCAGGGCCATGATCGGCGCGGTGCCGGCCTCGTCCTGGGCGATGGCGTCGTCGCCGGCGACGATGAGCCAGTAGCCGCAGAGCAGCTCGGCCGTCGTGCCCGCGTTAAGGGTCACAGAAGGGACGCCGACTTTGCAAATTGCTCTGGCAAGTTTTGCTGTCAGCGTGGTCGTCATGTGCCCGTCGGCATTCATCCATTCGGCAGCCTCTTGCGCCGTCGATGTCGAGCTATCGAGCCCCGCATCATGTAGCACCGAAAGAGCAGTTTGACGAACCGTGTCATTCGCCCACGTTACGTCAGTTGCAATTTTTTGGCCAGCATCGTCATCGTCGGCAACGGTCGCCGAAAAGAGCTGGTACGCGTCATACCGCGTCGCAACCGTACCGTCCACCGTAATGGCACCAGTATCGGCAGCATGAGCCGTCCCAGGGGCAATCGCGAAAGACAGAATAGCGACCATGATTATCGTCGCGGCAGCTAACAGGCGGCGGTTAAGCCTACTCACGGCTACCACCTCGACCTTGATCGCGATGGCGACGAGCATGCATCCATGTCGCAGCAAAACACAGCAGCGATGCACCAGCCAGATACGTCATAGTCAAGCCAGCCCCGCCCGCCTCAGGTAGCGTAGTCGAATACTTGTTGGTAAAGGTCGGCGGATCCTGAGAGCCATCGCCATAGGTAACTACGGCGTTGAGTTGGTCCGTGCCATTAGTTACCTCAACCGTGACTTTGCGCGGGGTCGTGTCATAGGTGATGTGATCTTTAACATGGTCGATGGCACCCCTGGGCTCGACCTCGGAAATGGTGTAGGTATAGGTTCCTACCTTGTTGTAGTCGATGTTGAAAGAGACGTTGCCCTCGGCGCCGTTGGTCACCGTCTGGAGCACCTTACCGTCGCCGTCCTTAAGCGCAAACGAGAACTGTCCCTTCTTGAACGTCCCGCCTTCAAGTCTTTTCTTTGCCTGGATAACCGTTGATCCCGTCAAACGATTGTCGTAGACCCAGATCTCGTCCTTCTTGGCATCGCCGATAATCTCCGCGTTTCCGACAATGGCCTCTGCCTTATCGAGCGCAGCCTGATACTCATCGCCGCTCGCGCTGCCCTTGAGCATAATCCATGTGGGCGCGGCAACGGCATAGCCAACAGGCGCTTTTGTCTCCACGAGCTGGTAGAGTACGCAATTACTCATCTTCTTATCGCTTGTGCCGAACGAGATTTTGCCGTTGGCGTCGGTCGTGGCCTCGCCAAACGGCGTTCTGGCGTTCTCTACATTTCCGTCATCCGCAACCTGGTCCATATTCACGCTGTAGAGCGCGAACTCCGCCCCTTTGAGCGTAGCACCGACCTGCTGCGCATCGTATTTGATCATCGTGATATCGTAGCCGTTGCCGCCCGCACTGGCAGAAGCGCTCTGGATGGTCCACTTTTGCTCGTCGGTCGCCGAACCATCCGTCACGCCCGTAAGTGTTGCGGTATTGGAAAGAGACACCTTATCACCGGGGTTTCCAGTCGGGATAACCTCGTACTCGACCTTGAGATATTTCTCGTCGGGCACGCTGAGCGTCAGTTTCGTACGCGAGCCCGAAGCATCGTCGATCCGCTCCATCGATGACGAATAGTCCATATCACTCAGCGACGACCAGGCACCATCCACCCACTCATAGACTTTAAGCGTCGATGGCACCAGCGTGCACTTGGGATCCATGGTGTCCACGAGCTCGAGGAAGTCAGTGCCATTCTTAAGGGCAACGCCAGACTCGTTAACAAGAATGGTGTACTTAATACGGTTGCTATTACCGACCTGCTCACCGGTCTTTTTGATGACGTTGTTCTTGATGGTGACGGTGCCGCTACCGGTATCGAATTTCTTGTCTCCCGACTCGGCGCTTGCCGAGTTGGTGAACTTCACCTCATTCTTAGAGACATCGAGCTCGCTGCGCTTGACCGCCGTCTGATACGTAAGTTTGGCGTAACCGGCGTAGTCGCCGAGTTCCGTCGTGGGAATGGAGAAGGTGACAGCATTTGCCGAAGCGTCGGGCTTCACCTGGTTGCCCACAAGATCCTTGCCGTTCGGAAAACCTTGCGGGAGCATAGTTACTTCATCGCCACGTCTGTAATTGTTAGCCGCCGGAGGCGTGTGCGGGTTCTGATACAACAAGTATTTGGCGGAACCAGGCACATAGCTCATGCCAGCGGGAAGGGTATCGACGATATTAAGCGGATTGCCGCCGAGCTTGGCGGCGCCATAGTAATCCCCGCCCACCGTAGAGGCACGGTTCGCATAGATCGTCCAGCTGATAACCCAAGCGCCCTTTTCATTCGAGCGGTCGACCGTGTTCCAGTCGAAGTCCTCATCCCATTTTGCAACAGCTTCCGATGTGGACTTTTCCACGGCAGGGCAAGATGCCTCGTTGTTAACGACATAGGTAACTACATCGGTAAGGGAAGACTTCCAACCTTGGACTCCAACGGCAGCGAAATTCGAATACCAACCCGGTAGAGCGTCGGTCCGCGTTTTATAGGTAATCTCCGCATACCGTGACAGCTTAAGCGCTTCCTTTACGCTATCGCTATTGGTGTATATATCGAGGTTGATGTTCTTTTTGATGCCAACCGAAGAGGTATCGTACTTGTCCCAGAAATTCCAGTCTTGATACCTTTCCAGCTTTTTATCTCCGATCTTGATGGAGTAGCTTTCGGGAACAGGACCGAGCGTCTGACTCAAAGCGCTCTGAAATGTGTCGTACACGGTAACGCTTTTCGGATTGTACGCGTTCACGATAGAACCCAGGTCAACGACTAGCTTCCAGGTTACCATGCCATCCGTGGCGGCAGTGCTCGGATCCTCTTTGCTCTTGACAACAAAAGAGTTACCGACAAGCTGCGGCGTAAACGTATTGCCGCTGTTGCCTGATACGCGGCCCTCGTGCTCAATCTTCGCCTCATTTCTCACCGTTTCGTATGAATTCGCGTCTTTCATCTTGGTGTGATAGACGATGCGGTAGGTGGCGTACTTGTCTGCAAGATCGGTCCGGAACGTGTAGGTGAACGATTTCTGCGACGGACCGAGCGCGCAAGTCTCAAGAACCTCCGACCCCGAGCTGCCCTTGTATACCGTGCAGCTCCCTATATAGGCCTGTTTAGCGTCAAGCGTATCGGTAAACGTGTAGCCGCTCATATCGGCCTTGAGCTCGCCTTGGTTGAGCGTGACAGTCCACGTGATGTCGGACGGCGTGCCCGAGCCGTTGGACTTGTTGATCATGTCGTAGCGAAACTTGCTGGGAACACCAGTCGCAGAGTCGCTCTGGCGATCGCTCGAGCCGCCCCACTCCCACGCTGCCGTGTTCTTGGATGCTTCCTGGTCGTTTATCCACATGCCGTTGCTTGCTGAAACGCCGCTCTTTAGCTTCGTCTCATAGACGATCGCGTGCTCCCCCTGGGTGAGGTCGCCCAGGCTGTTGAGGGTCGCGGTCTGACCGTTAATCGTCGGCTGCGGGTTGAGCTTCTTGCCATCGAGCGTGAAGCTGTCGTCCACAAACTCGAAGTTGTCGCCCAGGCTGTCAGTGAACTTGACGTTCGTGGCGTACGACTCGACGGTGAGTTTAACGGTCCAGGTAACCTTGGCCACGCCGTCGGCTCCCTGGGAGAAGGTCCCCGACTTCTTCCCCGTGACATTACCGTCCTTGGTGGGGATATTGATCGTTCCCACACCAGGGAACACGACAGATGCGTTGCTACCGGAACCAACATTCTTGTTTTTAAGCTGGAACGAGAAGTTTGCCGCGACATGGATATTCGCAGGGTTTTTTGCGAGCCACGCCTCGTCAAACGTAAAGACAACCTTATTACCCTCGATCTTCCACGTGCCAGCTTGGGCGGCAGAAGCTTCCGTGCCCTCCATGAGGTTGCCACCTGCGTCGTCAACGACGATGGTGTCTGGTAGCTCATAGACAGCGATGTTGTTCCCAGGCGAAGGCGCCTTACCACTTATGAACTTTGCCGAGAAAGCTCCATAGAGCGTCGAAGTGGACATTACAGGATCCTTGAGTTCTTGAGTACGATTCTTATCGGTATACAGCCTGACATCAACCGTCGCCGTATTCTCATCAATCACAATCGGCGTCGGCGTCGTCGCATCCTCGGCGCGCACGGGGGCTGCGCCGTGAAAAACTGCGGCGGTGAGGCTAATTAAAATGAAGATCAGGGCCGCCATACCCAGCGACCGTGAGCGGTGTGCGTCCATAGTTGTC
>CABQHR010000155.1 GCA_902463875.1 uncultured Collinsella sp. | reverse complement strand
CATATATAACGTCTCCAATCATTTTAAGCGGAGGCGATTATATAGCAACGGTCCCGCATCCGTCAGTAACGGACACGGGACCGAAAACAATTCGACACATGCAGGTCTACGCGGTCGGCAGCTCCCACCCGCGGCAGACGTCGACCCAGCCCTGGGCGTCAGATGCCGCCTCGAGCTCGGACACCGAAAGTGCCACGCCGCTGTGGTCGTCGCCGCAGGCGGGATAGACGGCATCAAAGCGTTTAAGGGACTCGTCAAGATAAACCGCCACGCCCTCGTTAACGCCAAAGGGGCAGACGCCGCCGGGTGCATGGCCCACAGCCTCCTCCACCGCAGCGCCGGGAATCATATGCGGCTTGCCGTGGAAGAACTTCTTGAACTTGGAGCTGTTGACGCGCGCATCCCCGGCGCACAGCACGAGCACCGGCGCGCCGTCGACGTCAAACGCCATCGTCTTCGCGATCTGCGCGGGCACCGTCCCCAGCGCCGCCGCGGCCTCCTCGACCGTCGCCGTCTCCTCCTGGGGCACGATCACGCGGTCGCCAAAGCCCTTCGCCTTTAAATGTGCCATCGCTTTGCCAAACGCCATATCAAAAAACTCCTCCGCCAAACGACTTGTTTGACAGAGGAGTATAACCCGCGGTCGCGCCACGTACAGGAAGGCTTTACTCGCGAACCGTTCGTTTACAAGCCAATCAGAATGCCGACGCTGTGGACCAAGAACGCGACAATCCAGGCGACCGCCACCTGGAACGCGAACACCGCCACGGCATAACGCCCGCCCAGCTCGCTTTTAACGGCACCGATGGCCGCCACGCACGGCGGATACAGCAGCGTAAAGACCAAAAACACGTAGGCGGTAAACGGCGAGAACATCGTCGACAGCGCCGCGGGCGAGGTTGCGCCCAAAAGCACCGTGAGCGTCGAGATGACGCTCTCTTTGGCAATAAGTCCCGTAACGAGTGCCGTCGACGCGCGCCAGTCGCCAAAGCCGAGCGGCGCCAATACCGGCGCGATGATGCTGCCCAGACCCGCGAGCAGGCTCTGCGACTGATCGGCAACCACGTTAAAGCGGATATCGAACGTCTGCAGGAACCAGATCACGACCGTGGCGGCAAAGATAATGGTGAAGGCCTTGGTAATGAAGTCCTTGGCCTTGTCCCATGCGAGCATCACCGTCGTCTTGACGCTCGGCAGACGATAGTTGGGAAGCTCCATGATAAACGGCACCGGGTCGCCCTTAAATGCCGTGCGGTTGAGCACCAGGGCAGCAATGCAGCCGACCACGATACCAATCAGATAGAGCGAGACCATGGCGGGAACTGTCGCCTGCGGGAAGAATGCCCCGCACAGCAGACCGTAGACCGGCAACTTGGCCGAACAGCTCATGAACGGCGTGAGCATGACCGTCATCTTGCGGTCGTGCTCGGATGGGAGCGTACGGGTTGACATGATAGCCGGCACGGTGCAGCCAAAACCGACGAGCATAGGCACGAAGCTACGGCCCGACAGGCCAAAGCGACGCAGCACTTTATCCATGACAAAGGCCACGCGCGCCATGTATCCGGAGTCTTCCAGAATGGAGAGGAACAAAAAGAGCACGACGATAATCGGCAGGAAGGTCAACACACTGCCCACGCCCGTAAGCACGCCGTCGACAGCCAGTGAGCGCACCACGTCGTTGGTGCCGAACGCCTTGAGGCCCGCATCGGCCGAGGCGATGATGGCAGCGATGCCGTCCTCCATGAGTCCCTGCAACGCCGCGCCGATCACGCCAAACGTCAGCCAAAAAACGAGACCCATGATCACCAGGAACGCCGGGATGGCCGTATAGCGACCCGTCAGGATGCGGTCAATCTTGACGGAGCGCACGTGCTCGCGGCTCTCGTGCGGCTTGACGACGCAGCGCCCACACACGTCGCCGATAAAGCTAAAGCGCATATCGGCCAGCGCGGACAGGCGGTCGGTGCCGGCCTCGCCCTCCATCTGGGTAATGATGTGCTCGATGGCGTCAAGTTCGTTACGGTCCAGATGAAGCGCCTCGGTCACCAGCTCGTCGCCCTCAACCAACTTGGTCGCCGCAAAACGCACCGGAATATGCGCCGTCGAGGCATGGTCCTCGATAAGGTTGGCGATGCCGTGAATGCAGCGATGCAGCGCGCCGCCGTCTGGACCATCGGGCGCGCAGAAGTCCAGGCGACCGGGGCGCTCGCGGAACCGCGCCACGTGCAAGGCATGATCCACCAACTCGCCGATGCCCTCGTTGCGGGCAGCGCTAATGGGGACAACAGGCACGCCCAACAGGCTCTCGAGCAGGTTAACGTCCACGGCGCCACCGTTGGCCGTCACCTCGTCCATCATGTTGAGCGCGATGACCATGGGGCGGTCGAGCTCCATAAGTTGCAGCGTCAGGTACAGGTTACGCTCGATGTTGGTGGCGTCGATGATATCGATGATGGCGTCGGGGTTTTCGTCCAAGATGAATTGGCGGCTGACGATCTCTTCGCCCGTGTACGGCGACAGCGAATAGATGCCAGGCAGGTCGGTAACGCCCGCCTCGGGATGGTTACGGATAGCGCCGTCCTTGCGGTCGACCGTCACGCCGGGAAAGTTACCGACGTGCTGGTTGGAGCCCGTCAGCTGGTTGAATAACGTGGTCTTGCCGCAGTTTTGGTTGCCGGCGAGGGCAAAGTGCAGCGGCGCGCCCTCGGGCACGGCCGTCTTTGCCGCACGGGGCGAATACGTCCCCTCGCCCAGGGCCGGATGCTCCGTCGTGCCGATTGCGGCGTTAGCGCGCGGACCCGTATCGGTGTCGTGAATACCCACAAGCTCGATGCGAGCGGCATCGTCCTTGCGCAGTGTCAACTCGTAGCCACGCAGGCGGATCTCGAGCGGGTCGCCCATGGGGGCGTACTTCATCATGGTGACTTCGGTGCCCGGCGTTAGGCCCATGTCCAAAATATGCTGTCGGAGTGCCTGATCGTCCGATGCCACCGATGCGACAACGGCGTCCTTTCCAATCTCGAGTGTATCGAGCTTCACGCGCTCATCCTTTCGTTAGACGCGGTTAACCGTTTACCGTGGCTAACCAACTCGTAACGACAAATGATAGCGCTCTGAACTATTTTATAAAGTCAAATACCGATGTTTACCTGCACAAACTTTATGCGGTGCGCCCCGAAGGCTCTTTACGCATACCGCTCAGCGAGATCGAAACGGAGCCCGACCGCGCGGTAGCAGTGAGTCGATCACCCTCGACCGACCCCGTGCATGTAAAGGGCGCCTTGCCCATCAAGACGTGGGAGATAGTACCCGAGAGCTCAAAGAAATCGCCCTCAGCACGGGCACTCGAGAGAGCGATATTGAGACCCCTGACGTTTAGTACTGCCCTGAGCGCGCCGTTCACCCCATGTGAAAACGTCACCTCGCCGCGCTTGCTCCCCACCGGCGTCTGGGCCGAAACCACATACGTACCCTCGAGCATGGCTCCTCCTCTATGCAGACTTTTTGAAACGGGCAAGTAGTCTACTTTTACAGATGGCGCTCCAGGAAGCGGAAGGCTAGGCGGATCCAAGGACGGACCGCCACCTGCTTGTCCTCGTTGTCGACCGCGGTATTGGCGTTGCCGAGCGAAAGGCCGTGGCCACCCTGGTCAAAGACGTGCATCTCGCATGCAACACCCTCCTCGGCCATGCGCTGCGCAAACGGGTAGACCTGCGCGACCGGCGCCGTCTTGTCGTCCGAAACGCCCCACACAAAGGTCGGGGGCATCTGGCGCGAAACGTGCGTGGTAGGGCAAATGTCGGTCAGGTGTTCATCGGTCGCCTCGCCGCCCGTCACCATCGACAGATAGTCGTTGAGCAAATCGCGCCCTGTCTTGCCACCCGTCTTGGGCACGCGCAGGTCGATGCGCGGGTCGCGCGTCTGCATATCGCGCACATAGGCAAGGTCGAGCAACGGATAGCCCAGCACCACGGCGTCGGGACGAATATCCTCCGGACGAGCCCCGGCAAGGCCCGCGAAGGGTCCGGTCTTCCACTGCGTCGCCAACGAGGCGCAGATCATGCCTCCCGCCGAGAAACCCACGATGCACACGCGCCTGGGATCGACATGCCACTCGTCGGCGTTGGCGCGCACGGTAGCGACCATCTTGGCGAGGTCTGCCTGGGGGTGCGGAAAGCTCACGTCACCCGTAGAACTTGTGACATAGTTGAGCACAAAGGCCTGGTAACCGTGATCCAAAAACGCAAACGCCACGGGATCCTGCTCATGCGGAGCGATATGCGTAAACGCACCTCCGCCGCAGATAATCACGGCAGGGCGGCGGCCATTCGGTTTATCGGGCAGCGGTTCGGCACCCAAATACGTAAACGTCGCCGGATATTCCTCGGTCGGCTCCTCGCCCC
>CABQHR010000154.1 GCA_902463875.1 uncultured Collinsella sp. | reverse complement strand
GGCGACGCCGTAGAAGCAGCTGCGGGCCAGGCGGTTGAAGACGCCGGTCAAAAGGGCGCTCTCCTTAAGGGCCGGATCGATAACGCGCTTGTCGTCGCAGGCGTGCACCTCGTTGCCGTCCTTGTCCTTGCCGGTCACGCGGGTGTCGTATGCCTTGGGGCTAAAGCTCACCGGCTTCTCGGACAGGCCGAGCGACAGCCAATGCGCGCGCATCTGCTCGCAGGTGTAGTGGTTGAGCAGGTCGTCTGCCGGCGGGGGAGGCGTCTGCGAGGATGAGCTTGCCTTTTTGCCCATGTAGAGCAGGTGGTAGCAGGCGCTGACGGTGCTCTGCGTAAGGTCCCAGCCCAGGGCCTCCCACATGGCGGTCTGCGCGATGCAGTAGAAGTAGATGTTGTCCTGGCCGATGAACTGGTAGATCTGCGCGTCGTCAGAGCACCACCAGTCGCGCCAGTCGAGCGAGCTGTGCTGGTAGGTGGGCGCGGGGACCTGCGTGGAATCGGCGGCGGGCTCGCCCATGAGGGCGGCGTCCTGGGCGGCGACACCCTCGGTCACGCCGACGGCCTTGGCATCGCGGGCGAGTACGGTGCGGGTGTAGCTGATGGGTGCCCACAGGCTCTCGGGCCAGCACCAGCAGGTGACGTCGGTCACGCCGTCGACCTCGGGCACCGGAACGCCCCAGTCGATGTTGCCGGTGATGCGGAAGGGCACGAGCGCCTTGCCGCTGCGGAAGCGCACGCCGCCGTTGGCAAGCACCGCGTGGGCGTCGTCGCGCTCCTTCCAGCTGGGGAAGGTGACGGTAAAGCTGCTCTTGTTGCCCTCGGGCTCCAGCACGGTGTGCTCGGGCAGCTGGTCCTCGACGGCGTCGAAAGCCTCGCGGAACTTGTTCGGCACGAGCGCCTTGCCGCTGCGGAAGCGCACGCCGCCGTTGGCGAGTACCGCGTGGGCGTCGTCGCGCTCCTTCCAGCTGGGGAAGGTGACGGTGAAGCTGCTCTTGTTGCCCTCGGGCTCCAGCACGGTGTGCTCGGGCAGCTGATCCTCGACGGCGTCGAAGGCCTCGCGGAACTTGTTCTGAATGTAGAGCTGAGCCGGCAGCAGCCACTCCTCCATGGTCTTGGAGACCACGGAGCGAACCTGCGGGTTTTGGGCGAGCTTGGCGGTGTAGGTCTTCATAAAGTCGAGGTAGGCCGGCAGGTCAAAGTAGAGATTGTCGACCGGACGCAACTCGGGCACCTCGCCGGTGAGCTGGCTTTTGGGCGCGATGAGCTCCTCGGGCTCAAACTGGTGGCCCAGATCGCACTCGTCGGCATAAGCCTTCTCGGACTTGCAGCCCTGGATGGGGCAGCGGCCGATGACCTGGCGGCCGTTGAGGAACGTGCCGGCCTTGGCATCGTAGAACTGCAGCGTGGAGCGCTTGGAGATGGTGCCCTGCTCGTGCAGGCGCTCGATAATCTCGGCAGTCACCTCGTTGTGGATCTGGGCCGCCGGCTCAAGGCCCGAGCCGCCGTAGATGTCGCAGCTGATGTTGTAGTTGTTGAGGGTCGCGGCCTGGCGGGAGTGATTGGACTCGACATACTCGCCGATGGACTTGTCGTAGCCCTCGTTCTCCTTGAGCTTGCGGTAGCTCTCCATGATGGGCGAACCGTAGCAGTCGGTGCCCGAGGTGAAGATGACGTTTTCGCGGCCCAGGCGGTCGCGCAGGAAGCGGGCGAAGAAGTCGGCCGGGACAAAGACGCCGCCGACGTGGCCAAAGTGCAGACCCTTGTTGCCGTAGGGCTCGCCGGCGGTACGGCCGGGACAAAGACACCGCCAACGTGGCCAAAGTGAAGGCCCTTGTTGCCGTAGGGCTCGCCGGCGGTAACGATGGCGCGGCGAGGCCAGCTGGGACGGTCGTTCATGGAGTATTTGGATGCCATGGGACTCCTTCGCATATAGGTAAGAGCGCGGCCGGGCACGGGGTTCGGCGGCGCGGTGGTCAATTCGTGCATATCGTTCGACATTATCGCACATGCGGGCGGGTGCGTGGCAGGGGCGCTATCCTAAGATGCTATGAATGAGATTTCCAACATACATGCGTTTGAGGACGAGGATTTTCTACACGCTTGCTTCGTGTGGGGGATGGCCGTGATCGCGGTGTTTGCCGTGTGCCTGGTGCCGGTGTTTATGCTGTTGGGCGGGCCTGCGGACTTGGACGCGGCTGAGGCGGGCGGCTGGATGGCTGTCGTGGGCTGGATAGTCGGCTTGGCTGCGGTCTCAATGGCATCGTTTGCCGTGCACGAGCTGGTGCATGCGGTGTTTTTTAAGCTGCTGGCGCCTGCGGGCGCGCAGGTGACCTTTGGGGCGAATCGCGAGACGGCGATGATCTATGCCTGCGCCGAGGGCGTTGTGTATTCGCGCCGGCGGTACATGGCGGTTTGCCTGGCGCCGACGGTTGTTGTGACGACAGCATTTGCCCTGGGTTTTGCGTTCTCGGACTATCCGCTGCTGTGCTACCTGGCGGCTGGTCTGCACTTGTCGGGCTGTGTGGGCGATTGGTATTACGTGCGGACCATCCTGCGCGACCGCCGTATCGTCGCCTGCGAGGATACGTCCTTTGGCGTGCGCTTTTTCGCAAAGTAGTCTTTTTGGGACGGGGCTATTTTAGCTGCCATGATGTCGGGGTGAGTTTTCTGGGACGGGGATGTCGATGAAGTCGTTGTTGCTGCATGCGTGCTGTGCACCATGCTCGCTTGAGCCGGTTCGCCTGCTGCGCGAGGAGGGGTTTGAGCCCACGATTTGCTGGACCAATCCCAATATTCAACCGCGCGATGAATGGCGGCGGCGTCTGGACGAGCTGCGCCGGTGGTGTGCCGATGGCGACATCGAGCTCATCGAGGCGGGGGAGGACCGCGAGCGCTGGGAGGCCGGCGTGGCCCCGCTGGGTGCCGATCGGCCCCGTCGCTGTCGCTCGTGCTATGCCCTGCGCTTGGCCGAGGCGTGCCGCGTGGCCCAGGAGCGCGGGTTTGAGTTTGTGGGCACGACGCTCGCCGTCTCGCCGTATCAGCTGTTCGATACCTGCAATGATGTTTTGGAGCGTCTGGCTGCCGCCCGCGGTCTCACCCCGGTGATTCGCGATTTTCGCCCGTATTATCCCGAGGCTACGCGCCGTTCGCGTGAGCTGGGCATGTATCGGCAGAATTACTGCGGCTGCCGTTTCTCGGCGGTCGAGGCGGCCATGGACCGCGCTCGCATTCGCGACGAGCGCAAGGCTGCCAAAAAGTAGTTCATTTGGGACGTCAGCCTGCTAGGATGTAGGGCGGACTTTAGCTATATAAGGAGAATCCGACGTGTCTATGCGTACCGATGATTTTGACTACAACCTTCCCGAGGAACTGATCGCCCAGGCTCCCGCCGAGCCGCGCGACTCCTGCCGCCTGCTGGTGGTGGATCGCAAGGGCTCCCAGGCGGGAACGCCGCTGGAGCATGGCGGCACCGTTGAGCACCGCATCTTCCGCGACATCATCGACTATATCGAGCCGGGCGACGTGCTCGTCATCAACAAGACGCGTGTGATGCCGGCCCGCCTGATCGGTCGCAAAGCCGGCTCGGGTGGCGTGGTCGAGACGCTGCTGCTCAAGCGCCGCGAGGATGTTGACCCGCTGGGCCATGTTTGGGAGTGCTTGGTCAAGCCGGGCAAGCGCCTGAAGCCCGGTGCCCAGATTGAGTATCGCGCCGGTGGCGCCCATGCGCCCGAGGGGGCTCCCGTGGTGCTGACGGCCGAGGTCATCGACTTTGTCACCGATAGCCGTGGTGGCCGTCTGGTGCGCTTTGAGCCGGTCGGTTGCAATGCCGCCGGCGACCCGCGCACGCTCGACGAGGCCATCCATGCGGCCGGCCACGTGCCGCTGCCGCCCTACATTACCGATTACGAGGGCGACCCCGAGAAGTACCAGACCGTCTACGCCATGAAGGAGGAGCACTCGGCTGCCGCTCCTACGGCGGGTCTGCACTTTACTCCCGAGCTCATGGCCGCTATCGAGGCCAAGGGCGCGAAGTTTGCCGCCGTCGAGCTCGAGGTGGGCATCGATACCTTCCGCTTGGTGGAGGAGGACGACCCTACGCAGCACGTCATGCACACCGAGCGCTACCACGTGTCGCAGGAGGTTGTCGACGCCGTGCATAAGGCGAAGGCCGAGGGTCATCGTGTGATCGCCGTCGGCACCACCGCGGTGCGCTCGCTCGAGAGTGCGTTTGACGCGGACGCGCCGGTGTTCGATCCGGCTGTGACGGCGCGCTATTTTGAAGGCCGCGAGGACGGTGCCGACACGCTCGGCCGCGGCGACATCGTGGCGCGCGAGAACGCCACGACGCAGCTTTACCTCATGCCCGGCTCGACCTATCACGTGGTCGACGCGCTGATCACGAACTTCCACGTGCCGCGCTCCACGCTCATGATGCTCGT
>CABQHR010000153.1 GCA_902463875.1 uncultured Collinsella sp. | reverse complement strand
CCGCCCGAGGCCGTACGAATCCGCGGCTTGTAGCGCGGGTCCGCTCACACAGATAGCCGTGACAACAAAGCCCTCCTCGGCCTTGCGCCGGGGAGGGCTTTGCGTGACCCGAGAGAATGGCTACCTTCGGCCTAATCCTATTCCTCAAAACTGAAAAATTTTCGATTTTGAGGAATAGGATTTAGCCAGCTCGACCTTTCACGAGGTATATTCGTTGCAGAGTCTATTCCTCAAAACTGAAAAAATTTCAATTTTGAGGAATAGCAACGAAAGACCGCAGGGAGGCCGCCAATGAAACTCATCAATAGGACGTCGTATATGGACACGTTGACGAGTCTTATCGGCGTGCCGGATATCAAGGTCATCACGGGCATTCGCCGTAGTGGAAAATCGAAATTGCTCGAGGCCCTTCGCGACTACGTAGAGGCCAACCTGCCCGATTCGAATATCATCCATATCAATTACAACCTCGATGAATTCGAGGGCCTGCTCGAATACCATGCGCTACTTGCCTACGTAAAAGAGCGTCGGGCGCCCGGCAAGCAAAACTTCCTGCTTATCGACGAGGTTCAGATGTGCGACGGCTTCGAGCGCGCGATTAACAGTCTCCACGCGTCCGAGCAATACGACATTTTCATTACCGGATCGAACGCCTTTTTGCTGTCGAGCGATCTGTCGACGCTCTTTACGGGGCGCACGTTCGAGATCGAGGTGTTCCCCTTCTCGTTTGAGGAATACCGTTCTTACGGCGACGAAGGCGAGGTTGACCGCGATTTCGACGAGTACGAGAGGACCGGTGGCATGTCCGGCTCCTACCCTTATCCGTTGCAGGAGCAGCGTTATCAATATCTCTCCAACGTCTTTAAGACACTCATTGTGAGAGATATCGTTCAACGGCATAACGTGAGAAACGAATCGGCCTTGCTGCGCATTGCCGATTACATGATGGACAATGTCTCCAACATTACGTCGGCCCGCAATATAACGGACGTTTTGAATGCGGACGGGCTCAAGATTACGAACAAGACGGTCGGCACGTACATGGGGTACCTGTGCGACGCGTTCGCCTTCTATAAGGTGCGCCGATATGACATTCGCGGCAAGAAATACCTTAAGAGCGGAGAGAAGTATTACCTGGCGGACCACGCATTTAAATACGCCCTGCTTGGAACACGCGACATGGATTGGGGCCGCGTGTACGAGAACATGGTGGCCATCGAGCTGCTGCGCCGCGGATACGAGGTGTACGTCGGCGTGCTCTACAAAAAGGAAATTGATTTTGTAGCAATCAAGCGAAGCGAGAAACTCTACATTCAGGTGAGCGACGATATCAGCTCGGATAAGACGTTCGAGAGGGAGATTTCGCCGCTTTTGAGCATCGGTGATGCGTATCCCAAGATGATTCTCGCCCGTACGCATCACGAGACAACAGATCGTGATGGGGTGCAGATCGTGGACCTGGCGAGGTGGTTGTGCGACGAGGCTTAGCAAAAAATCCTATTCCTCAAAACTGAAAAATTTTCGATTTTGAGGAATAGGATTGGCGGCTGGTTGCTGCGACCTGGCGTTTACTCTATCCCAGCTCCTGCATGCGGCGGTAGATTTCGCAGATGCCCTTGATGGTGAGCTGGCCGTCGACTACGTCGAAGGCGTCGGTCGAATCGGCGACAATGCCGGCGAGACCGCCCGTGGCGATAACGGTGGCATCCTCGCGGCCCAGCTCGCGCTTCATGCGCGTGACCAGGCCCTCGGCCATGGCGGCGGCGCCCATCACGGCGCCGACCTTGATGCACTCTTCGGTGTCGCGACCGATGGCGTGTTCGGGCGCCTCGAGCGGCACGCTGGCGAGCTTGGCGGCACGGGCGGCAAGCGCGTCCATGGAGATGCGGATGCCCGGCGCAATCGCCCCGCCAATGTAATAACCGTCCTCATCGATGACGTCGATATTGGTCGCGGTGCCAAAGTCCACCACGATTGCCGGCGCGCCGTAGAAAGTCTCGGCCGCAACGGCGTTGGCGACGCGGTCGGCACCTACGGCTTGGGGGCGCGCCGCGCGCAGCTTGGTCACGGCAGCCGTCTGCGGCCCGATGACGATGGCATCCGCCGCGATGCGGTCGGCCACGGCGTGCCACTCGCGCGAGAGCTGCGGCACCACGCCCGCAAAGGCGATCGCATCGACCGCATCGAGCGAGAGGCCGTACATCTTAAAGAAACCCATCAGGCGCACGTGGATCTCGTCGGCGGTATAGGAGCGGTCGGTGGGCATGCGCCACGACTGCACCAGCTCGTCTCCGTCAAACAGGCCCATGGCCGTCTGCGTGTTTCCCATATCGATAGCGAGCAGCATGTCTACTCCCGGTGTCGGCATAAAAGGACGCGCACCATTGTATACGTGCCATCGACGGCGCTCGGCTGTGATTCGTTTACGGTGATAAGGGCTGAGAGGTTTAAATATGAAGGAATTATGCTCTACGAGATTTTCCTTGCCGTTTACCGAACTCCCACGTAATATTCTTTCTTGCGCACATGAGGCGCCCAGACATTGCGGGGTGGAGCAGTCTGGTAGCTCGCCGGGCTCATAACCCGGAGGTCGTAGGTTCAAATCCTGCCCCCGCGACCAAGAACTTGCAGCTCGTCGGCCTAGCCGGCGAGCTTTTTTGTTATTCCGGGACCGTGTTTTTCGGTCCAATTCTCAGCCTCTCAAACAAAATCTCGATCTGTAACATCTAGACCCGATTTGGGCGGCTAGGTGTTACAGATTGAGATGTTGAGTCCCCGCCTGGACGGTTTGTCTAAATCTGTAACACGAGGGATGGATTTTGCCGAGCAACTGTTACAGATTGAGATTTTCTGCCGGGACGGTTTTGGTTTGTCTCAATCTGTAACAGTTGCTCGGCAAAATAGGGTCTTACTGTTACAGATCGAGACAAACCGACGGGCCGCCCCGTTCCATCCACCTGCCGCCACCTGCTATCCGCCGATTTACGTTGCGCCCCCGTGCCCCTATGCCATATCCTCTAGACAACTACGCGGCAACATCGCCGCCGCGCCTACAAGAGAGGAATGTCCATGACCGCACCTGCATCCAAGCTGCTTCAGCCCATTACGGTTGGCCCCCTTGAGCTCAAGAACCGCATTATGTTCCCGCCGCTGACTACCGGCTACGAGGAGCGCGACGGTTCCATCGGCGAGCGCAGCCTGGCTTTTTACGAGCGCCTGGCCCGTGGCGGCGTGAGCTACATCGTCATCGGCGACGTCGCTCCCGTCATGACCGCGAGCCCCACGCCCAAGTTGGCGACCGACGCCCAGATCCCCACGTTTAAGGCGCTGGCCGACGCCGTTCACAAGCACGGCGCCAAGGTCGCGCTGCAGCTGTTCCACCCCGAGTACGACGTGCCCGGTGTCGGCCGCATGGTCATGGGTTCCATGGCCGCCGCCAAGGCCGCGCAGGAGGCCAAGGCCGCCGGCGACGAGGAGACCTTTGCCGCCAAGATGGCCGAGTCCAACGAGATCCGCAAGCAGGCCTACGCCAAGTTGCACCACGATATGCAGCACTTTGTGAACGAGGCGAGCGTAGAGCAGCTCACCCAGATCAAGGAGGCCATCGCCGCCTCGGCCGCTCGCGCGCAGCAGGCCGGCATTGACGCCATCGAGGTCCACGGCGACCGCTTGGTGGGTTCGCTATGTTCGGCCATCCTCAACAAGCGTACCGACGAGTACGGCGGTTCGTTCGAGAACCGCGTTCGCTATGCGCTCGAGGTCGTCGCCGCCATTAAGGAAGCCGCGCCGCAGCTGATGGTGGAGTACAAGCTCCCCGTGATCATGGAGAACACCGACGGCACGCCGCGCGGCAAGGGTGGCCTGCAGCCCGACGAGGCCTGCGAGTTCGCCAAGCTGCTCGAGGGCGCGGGCATCGACATGATCCAGGTCGCGCAGGCCAACCACACCGGCAACATGGGCGACACCATTCCGCCCATGGGTGCCATGCCCTACAACTGGACGCTGCCGGTGGCCGAGCGCGTCAAGGCCCTGGTCTCCGTGCCGGTGGCCACCGTCGGCCGTGTTGTTTCGGTCGAGGCCGGCGAGAAGATTCTTGAGGACGGCGCGGCCGACATTATCGCCTATGGCCGCTCGCTCATGTGCGACCCCGACATTGCGCTGAAGGCCGCGACCGGCGAGCCCATCCGCGAGTGCCTCAACTGCAACAAGGGCTGCGTCGACGCGATTCAAAACCGCAAGTACATCTCGTGCGTGCTCAACGCCGAGAACGGCGACGAGGCGACCATCGCCATTAAGCCGGGCGAGGGCGACAAGAAGATCGCCGTGGTGGGCGGCGGCATCGCCGGCCTGGAGGCCGCACGCGTGGCGGCCAAGCGCGGCTACGACGTGACCGTCTATGAGGCGAGCGATCACTTGGGCGGCCAGATTGTGCTGGCGGCCGCGCCTCCGCGCAAGGATGAGATTATGCGCTCGGTCGAGTATTACGAGAAGATTCTGCCCGGCCTGGGCGTG
>CABQHR010000152.1 GCA_902463875.1 uncultured Collinsella sp. | reverse complement strand
GCGCCGACGGCACTGAGTACACCGCTCAGGACGATGCCTTCGTGCTCGATTTCTACGCCGCCCACGCCGGTGCAGACGATGCCGAGCTGGTGCACGACGTGCTCAGCAACGAGCAGATGTGGGGCGAGGACCTTACGCAGATTGCCGGCCTTGAGGAGTTTGTCGTCAACGCGCTTGCCGTCGTGCGCGTCGAGGGCGCCAAGCAGGCCTTCGCCAACGCCCAGGCCTAAATCCTTCTGTGCGCCCGCCGGGCAACTGGCGGGCGCCCGCTGACTTCTGCTCAACCTGTAGGGTTAGGACTCTTTGTAATGAATACTATCCAGATCAATCCGGCCGACAACGTGATCGTTGCGCTGTCGCCGCTTGCCAAGGGCACCGCCGTCGCGGTTCCCGGGGTGGGCGAGGTCGTTGCCGCGGAGGATATTCCGCAGGGCCACAAGATGGCCGTGCGCGCCATTGCGGCGGGGGAGGACGTCGTCAAGTACGGTCTTCCTATCGGCCACGTGACGGGCGACATCCAGCCCGGTCAGTGGCTTCATACGCATAACGTCAAGACCAACCTTTCGGGCGAGGTCGAGTACGCTTACAACCCGACGCATCCGGTCGTTGAACCGGTTGAGCCCGAGACCTTTATGGGTTTCCGCCGCGCTGACGGCCGCGCCGCCACGCGCAACGAGCTGTGGATCATCCCCACGGTCGGCTGCGTCAACGAGGTCGCACGTGCCATGTGCGAGCAGGCTCAGGATCTGGTCGAGGGCTCGCTGGAGGGCGTTTACTACTTCCCGCATCCCTTTGGCTGCTCGCAGACCGGTGCCGACCATGCCCAGACGCGCCGTCTGCTGGTGGCGCTCTCGCGTCACGCAAACGCTGCGGGTGTGCTGTTCCTGTCCCTCGGTTGCGAAAACTGCACGCACCAGCAGGTACTCGACGAGCTCGGTGACTTTGATCGCGAGCGCGTTCGATTCCTCGCCTGCCAGGATGTAGCCGACGAGCAGGTCGAGGGTCACAAGATCCTGTCCGAGCTTGCCGACCTGGCCAAGCAGGCCAAGCGTGAGCCCATTCCTGCCTCCGAGCTGGTCATTGGCCTTAAGTGCGGCGGCTCTGACGGTCTTTCGGGCATTACCGCCAACCCCACGATCGGTCGCGTGAGCGATATGGTCGTCGCCCGCGGCGGCACGTCGGTGCTCACCGAGGTGCCCGAGATGTTTGGCGCGGAGAGCATTCTGCTCGATCGTTGCGAGAGCCAGGACGTCTTCAATGCCGCCTCCGACATGCTCAACGGCTTTAAGGACTACTTTATCAGCCACGGCGAGGTCGTCTATGAGAACCCGAGCCCCGGCAACAAGGACGGCGGCATTACCACGCTCGAGGACAAGAGCTGCGGCTGCGTGCAAAAGGGCGGATCTGCCCCCATCGTCGACGTGCTGCCGTATGCCGGTCAGGCTACCAAGCATGGCCTGAACATGCTGTGCGGTCCGGGCAACGACATGGTATCCACCACGGCCCTGACGGCTGCCGGCTGCCACGTAATCCTGTTCTCGACCGGCCGCGGCACGCCGTTTGGCGCACCGGCGCCTACACTCAAGGTGTTCACCAACCAGCGTCTGTGCGACCACAAGGCCAACTGGATGGACTTTAACGCCGGCGTGGTGGCTACGGGCGAGCGCACGCTCGATGAGGCTGCCGACGACCTGTATCAGATGGTGCTAGAGACGGCGAGCGGCAAGCTTACGAGTGCCGAGCGTCGCGGCTGCCACGAGATCAGCATTTGGAAGGATGGCGTCTGCCTGTAGCGGTAAATGGGTTCGCATAGGGCGCTATTGACCATGGCCCCGTCGGGAGTGTTCCCGGCGGGGCCATGTTTGTTCTGTCTGTTCGGGCGTGTCTTCCTGAGGGTACGGGAGCAGCGAAAACAATAAACGTTCACCTAATCGACCTCAAATTTAAACCCACTCAATACCCATGTAATCGTGATTTTTTTCAAGTCAGATGTCCGTTTAACGGCAAAAAACGACCGTTCAAGGATAATATACAAGTGAACGTTCACCTATCATATGCAATCGCGCATAATCTAGCTAAACGTTCACCCTACGAGTGGGCGATATGCAGACAGACATCGGTATGGACTCCAATGTCTTGTTACAAGACAATCGAGAAAAGAGAGGGAGCTCGATGACTAACAAGATCGGTAAAAAGCGCAAGATCACATTCTGGACGCGCTTGGGCTTTGGTATGGGCGGTATGCTCAACTCCGGTGCCCTGAGCTTTACGCACAGCTACATGGTGCTGTTCCTGTCCACGGAGTGCGGTCTGTCCGCAGGCGAGGCTGCGCTGATCAGCTCGTTCGCCATCTATCTCAACGCCATTCTGTGCCCGCTCATGGGCTTTGTGGCCGATAACTTCTACGCTACCAAGATCGGCCGCATCTTTGGCCGCCGCCGTTTCTGGATCTTGCTGGCTATCCCGATGATGGTCGCCGAGCCGCTCATCTTTGTGGCTACGCCGTTTGGTTTCCCGTACTACTTTGTGTTGTACCTGATCTACAACGTCGCGTACACGTTCTGCACCGCCAACCTGTCGCCGCTTACCATCGAGATGACCGATGACTTCAAGGAGCGTACGTACCTCACCGGCTACAAGCACCTCTTTGGTAACGCCGCCGGCTTCCTGATGGCAGCACTCGTCGGCTTTGGCTTTGGCACCTTCGGCGAGACCAACCCGTTCAGCTACTTCATTATTGCTACGATTAACGCTTCGGTCATGGCAATCTCGCTGCTGTGCGTGTACCTGTCCACGTGGGAGCACACCCCCGAGGAGGTCGCTCAGGAGAAGATCGAGAGCGTCGGCGAGGGTATCAAGAAGTTTTTCATCGACGTTATCTCTACCTTCCGCAACAAGTCCTTCCGCAAGGTCCTGTATGCGCAGGTCTCCACGAAGCTCGCCGCTGCCTGCTGGTCTGCGTGCCTGTCCTTCTTCATCGTCTACTGTCTGCAGATTCCTAAGTCCTACGAGTCCGTGATGGAGATGCCCGGCAAGGTCGTCGCTATCGTCTGCACCGCCATCTGGGTCGCCCTCATGGCCAAGAAGGGCTTCCACAAGTCTTGGTACCTGGCAAACGTCGGTTGCGCCGCGTGCATCATCGCCTACAACTACTTCGCCTTTGGTCAGATCAACGGCACCTCCACGGTCGCCATCGCCATGATCGCCTACCCCATCATCTTCGCCATCTGGAAGTTCTTCTACGTTGGCTTCCAGTATCTGCCCGATGTTCTGCTCAACTACATCCCCGATGTCGATGAGCTCATCACCCTGCGTCGTCGCGAGGGCATCTACAGCTCCGCACAGCAGCTCTGCCAGCAGATCGCCCAGGCTGTTGCCGTCAACGTATGGGCTATCGTCCTTGCTGCCTCCGGCTTCATTCAGACCGCCGGCAACAGCGACGCCGTGACCCAGCCCGCCACCGTGCCTCTGTACATCTGCGGCTACATGCTCATCGGCTGCGCCGGCTTCTTCCTGCTCGCGGCCGTCCTTGCCCGCGGCATCAAGATTGACAAGGAGCAGTGCGACATCCTTTGCGACGAGATCCACCGTGTCAAGGAGGGTGGCAAGATGGCCGACGTCAAGCCCGAGGTCAAGGCGCTTTGCGAGGAGCTCTCCGGCTTTAAGTACGAGGACTGCTTCGCCCACAACAATGTTGGCTTCCAGGACGGCAGCGTGACGCCCGCCGAGTAGGGCTAGCCTATCGTCCAAACCACAGGGCCGTGCCACCGGATATCCGCCGGCAGGTACGGCCCTTTTTTGCAACAGCGTACAATTAACTTTTAGAGAATCTTTTTGAGGGAGAAATCCATGGAGACGAACGTTATCTGGCGTAACGCCCGCGCGGCCGTGATCGAGCTCGACGACGGCGGCTACTTTACCTGCGCCGATACGTGGGAGATCTTTGTCAACGATGAGCCCGCCGGCACCACGAACACGGTCGAGACCTATGTCGACGGTCTGGTTCCCGGCAAACGCAACTTGGTCCGCTTTGTTTGCGGCGAGCGCGAGCTGAGTGTGGGCGTCACCACGCCGGCAGAGCCTTTTACCATTAACGTTCGCGACTGCGGCGCCAAGGGCGATGCCGAGCACGACGACACCACCAACATCCAGGCCGCCATCATGGCCTGCCCCAAGGGTGGTCGCGTGCTGATCCCCGCCGGTAACTACCGCATCAAGTCGCTCTTCCTCAAGAGCAATATCAACATCGAGCTTGCCGAGGGCGCCGTGCTGCTGGCCCGCCACGACCGCGCGGCACTTGCCTACATCCCCGGTACGGTCAAGGGCGACGAGGGCGCCGGTTACGCCGGTACCGACATGACCCCGCTGGGCCGCTGGGAGGGCGAGAGCTTTGCAACCTATTGCTCCACCTTTACCGGCCTGAGCGTGCACGACGTGTGCATCTATGGCCGCGGTGCAATTGACGGCCAGACCGATTTTGCCGAGGACAACTGGTGGAACAAGGACTTTAAGAACA
>CABQHR010000151.1 GCA_902463875.1 uncultured Collinsella sp. | reverse complement strand
ACTTTGCTCCCCCGGCGCAGCTGCTCAACAGCCTGAGCGCCATCGCCACCGACCCCAAGCCGCTCTACCACCAGTACTCCATCACCTGGGGCTCCCAGGCCATGCGCGAGGCGCTTGCCGCCAAGCAGGAGCACTTTATGGGCATATCGATCAACCCCAACGAGAACATCGTGGTCACCTGCGGCTCCACCGAGGCCATGATGGCCGCCATGATGACGGTCACAAACCCCGGCGACAAGGTCGTCATCTTCTCGCCGTTCTACGAGAACTACGGCGCCGACACGATCCTTTCGGGTGCGGAGCCCATCTACGTGCCGCTCAACCCGCCCACCTTTGACTTCGACCGTGAGGTCCTCGAGGCGGCCTTCCGCGACAACGATCCCAAGGCGATCGTCCTGTGCAACCCGTCCAACCCCTGCGGCAAGGTCTTTACCCGCGAGGAGCTCAACTTTATCGCCGACCTGTGCAAAAAGTATGACGCCTACTGCATCACCGACGAGGTCTACGAGCACATCGTCTACGCGCCCCACGAGCACGTGTGCATGGCCACGCTGCCCGGCATGTTCGAGCGCACCATCAGCTGCAGCTCGCTGTCCAAGACCTACTCCATAACCGGTTGGCGTCTGGGCTACACCATCGCCCCGGCCGAGATTACCGAGCGCATCAAGAAGGTCCACGACTTCCTCACGGTGGGCGCCGCCGCTCCCCTGCAGGAAGCCGTCGTTACCGCCCTCAACTTCAACGACAGCTATTACGATGAGGTCCTCGACCTCTACACCGCCAAGCGCGATCTGTTCTGCCAGGGCCTCGATAGCATCGGTCTCACGCATAACGTGCCGCAGGGCGCCTACTACGTGATGATGGATATCTCGGAGTTTGGCTATGACAGCGACCTCGACTTCTGCGAGGATTTGGCCTCCAAGGTGGGCGTGGGCGCCGTACCCGGCTCGAGCTTCTTCCGCGAGCCCGTCAACCATCTGATCCGCTTCCACTTTGCCAAGCGTGACGAAACGCTCAACGCAGCGCTCGAGAACCTCAAGTCCCTGCGTGATAAAATCAAGCCGCGCGGGTAAGAACGACCCGGCAACTAAAGGAACCCAAGAAGTCTCGCACCGCCCGCCGCGATGCGAGACTTTTTTATAGCGCTTTCTTAATTGGTGTAGAGCGCTATACTTTAGGCAAGGAGCAACTCGTCCCAGAGAGAGGAACACTATGGCAGAACAGCAGCTTATCGGAGCGCTCGAGGCCGGCGGCACCAAGATGGTCTGCGCTACGGGCCATGCAGACGGTACGGTCCTAGAACGCGAGCAGATCGCGACCACGACCCCGCAGGAGACCGTTGAGGCCGTCAACGCATGGTTTGCAGACAAAGGCATCGCCGCTCTGGGCATCGGCGCCTTTGGCCCCACCGCGGTCAACCCCGCCTCGCCCCAGTACGGCAAAATCCTGGAGACCCCCAAGACCGCATGGCGCTACTTTGACCTGTTGGGCACCATCCAAAATGAGCTCAACGTCCCCTGCGGCTACGATACCGACGTCAACGTGGCCTGCTTGGGCGAGGTCACCTTTGGTTGCGCCAAGGGTCTTACCGACGTGGTCTATCTGACCATCGGTACCGGTGTGGGCGCCGGCGTGCTCTCGGGCTGTCAGCTCGTGCACGGCATGATGCATCCCGAGGCCGGCCACATTCTGGTCACGCGCGACCCGCGCGACACCATTGGCGAACACAGCGGCTGCCCCTTCCACGACAACTGCCTGGAGGGCCTCATTGCCGGTCCTGGCGTCAAAAAGCGCTGGGATGGCAAGTCTGCCGGCGAGATGGCCGACGACCCGGAGGCCATGGACCTGCTTGCCGGCTATCTGGCACAGGCGCTCATGACCTACACGTTGTGCTATGCGCCGCAGAAGATCATCATCGGCGGCGGCGTTGCCGACCACACCCCTATCGTGCCGCTCGCCCGCAAAAAGTGCGCCGAGATGCTCAACGGCTACATCGTCACTCCCGAGGTCAACGATATCGACACCTACATTGTCAACAATAGTCTCGAGGGCAAGCAGGGCATCATGGGCTGCCTGGCCCTGGGTGCCGCCACGCTTCAGCAGTAGGCGCGCCAAAGGGACGCCGCAACGTCCAGCAATCCCATCCTACGGGATAACGCCGCTACGCCCCGTATAAGCCCCCAAACAAAGAAAGGCCGCCTAGGACCAAGCAATGTGTCCTAGGCGGCCTCTTTGGCACATATGAGCGATCGTAGAAGATATCGAAGCACAACGCCCGTCATCGCTCCGCAGCAGTCGATCATCACGTCGGTGATCATGCCGGCGCGACCGGGCACAAAGAGCTGAATCGTCTCGTCAATCGAGGGAATCAGCAGTAGGAAAACCGCCGTGGGAAGCAGCGCGTCAAAGGTGCGACGGCCCTCGATATCGAAAGCGTGCGTCGCCAGAATGCCGAGCACCATGTACTCGGTAAAATGCGCGCATTTTCGAACGACAAAGTTGGTCACCCACTCATACGGAAGCCCCATGCCGCGCAGAAAACCGCGGACGGCCTCCATAATCGACAGGCTCAATGAACCGGACCCCGTGCCGGGAACCATCGAATTGCCCCAGATGAGCAGCACCATCAAGCAGGTCGCGACCGCCCATTTTCGATCGAGTTTAAGCATGCAGAAGTTATGCCTCCGCACAGAGCGGCTCAAAGCTGGCGGTGCCACCCTCGATAACGCTCAGATAGGCACGGCCCGTGCGCCTCACCGCTGCAGACTGCAGGCGGTCGATCTCCTCCTCGAGAATCTGATTGACACGCTCGTGGCGGCGATTCTCCATAACGCCGGCAGCGATGGCCTCGGCGCGCTCGATACCTTCGCGCGAGATGCGGGCGGTATCCTCGGGGAACACGGCGCTGTGTCGACCAACGTAAGCGGGGGCAGCGGGCTGAGGAGCGCTCGTAAACACCGGAGCGGCAACGGGAGCAGGCTCGACGACCTCGTCCAAAATTGCGGCAGCGGCTGCCCACATGCCCTCGTGGCCCGAATAATCGGCCATGGGGACGTCTTCCTCGGAAGCTGTATCGACAGGCTCGTCGGCAGTGGCGGACTGGGGCGCGGAGGCCGGGACATCGACCGGGGCAGCGACCACATACGGCATGTCGTTCGAGATGACTGGCTCGTCAAGGTCATCGAGATCGATAGCCGCAGCAGAGGCGTCGCTGATGATCGGCATGTTGGCAAGGTTCGCGTTGTACGGCACCGCCTCCGCCGCCTGCTGCTGTGCAGGAGCGCCCCACAGCGAGCTTTCGGCAGCACGACGGGCGGCAATAGTCTCCTCGTCGACGGCCAGCGGCTCGTCGGCGTAGGGGTCAACGGCGGCGGCAGCCGGAGTCACGGGCACGGCAGTGTCATACGTAACGGATTGAGCCGTGGCGGCGTTGTTGGCGGCGTTAGCCACGAGCGCCACAAAGGCGGCCGTGCTGCCCGCAGGGGCGGCATGAGAGCCCGAGACGGCGCGCGCAGCGGCAGCGATGTCTTCGCGGTTATAGGAGCCGGTCTGCCCGCCGTAGGTGAGTTCGTCGATAGCGACCTGGTACACATCGCGCGAGCGCGCAGGATCGCAGCTGATCGGCGAGTCATCGTCGAGCATGCCATCGATCATGGACCAGGCGTCGGCCTCGCTCATGGCGCCTGCGGCGCGGGCGATGGTGGGGACGCCATCGTCGGCACGACGGCGCTGGAAGGCGCCGGTCAGGCCGGAGAAAACCGAAGAGGGCTGCGCGGCGTTTGCCTGAACGGCAGGAGCCGCAGTAGCAACGCCCTGAGGGGCAGCCCACTGCTGTTGAGCGGGTATCGAGGCGGTCTGGAACTCATTTTGATGCTGATTGACGTTCGCAGCGCCACCCATGGCGTCGGGCTGGAACAGGCGCTCGGCATGCTGCGCGCGATATTCAGAAATGCCGAGCGAGGCGGCATAAATACCCACGCCTGCCACCGCACCCACGGCAAAGGGAACAGCGCCCGCGACGACCGTCTCGTTCACCGACGAAAACGGCAGCGTGGCAGCATACATCACCACGGGAGCGGCAAGGCCGATTCCGCAGGAAAGTCCAGCAAGGACTGCTCGTTGTGTTGCATCAGAAGAAGCCATGAGCTCTCCCCATCTTCCAGCACCAAAATCGCATCATTCAGTTGGCTGCGCGAGAGAAGATGAAGCGGGGCTATGCCCCAAAGCAACGGTATACGGTTCGTTTCATCTGCGTTTTCCGTCGCGAAGCTTAACAACTATTATGCGAAACCCCCTTGGGGAATGCAAGCGACGAAGCGGGATTGAAACGGGAAAATCGCTGCTTGCCGGTCGTGAGGTCAATAATCGTTGGCGAGCGGCTATACGAAAAGAGCCAGGATCTAAACCCCGGCCCTTCTGGCATAACTATGGTTGTTGTCGTGTTCGGCAGGCGACCTAGAATGTCTGCTCGTAGTCGCTGTGCTTTTTGGCCGAACGCACCAGGAACTCCTGGTTGGT
>CABQHR010000150.1 GCA_902463875.1 uncultured Collinsella sp. | reverse complement strand
TCGCCCAAGATAACGTAGCTGTTGTATGCCATACCGTTCTCGGACACATCGTACTGGCCCTCGAACAGGTCAATGTCGTGATCGTCAACGCCAACGTAGCGGATATCCTTGGTGATCTCCATCAGGCAAAGCCTCCTAGATAGACAAAAGAACCCGTCTATCATAGCACTCGGCCGTATCTCAACAGCTATCTGCCGGCATCCTTACCGTTTGTTATTGAAGCGCGGCAACACGCCGTTGACCTGCGCAAACTACACGCGAGGAGCCGCTGTGGTATGCCGAACGATAAGCTGGCCGGGAATACGAATGGCAACGGTTTTGCCCACCGTACCCGCCTCGGGAACCGCATGCTCAAACACCTCGCGCCCACGCTGATGCAAGTCGAATCGAACGGTCGTGAGCTCGTTGTGTGCTACAAAATCATCGAGCGAATCATCGACGCCCACCACGCTCACGTCCTCGGGCACGCGCAGACCGCTATCACGCAGCGCGGCAATCGCGCCGTTTGCCATCTGGTCGTTTGCCGCGTAAATCGCCGTCATGGTGCGGTCGTGCTCGGCCAGATACCTGCCGGCCTCGTATCCGCTGTTGGCAGACCAGTCGCCCTCGAGCGGCTCCACCGGCTCGATATGCCTGCGCTCGAGCGCGTCTTGCCAACCGGCGCGGCGGAACTGCTCGTCCACCGAGAAGGACGGGCCGCCGATATATCGAATCTGCTCGTGGCCAAGCTCAAACAGATGGTCCATAAGTAACAGCGAGCAGCCGTAATGGTCGGAATCGACCGTGGTCACGCGCGGATGCGCATACATGGTGACGATAACCGTGCCGATTCCCGGCAGCGGATCGAACGTCTCAAAGTCGGGTGCCATTCGGCTCATGCCGATAATGATGCCATCGACCGGCAGCGCCGCCATGCGGCGGGTGGCCTCGGCAAGCGAAAACTCCTCGGTCTTGGACATCTCGACTAGCGTGATGGCACAGCCGTGCTCACGAGCGGCGCTGGCGATACCGTCGATCATCGTCAGGTTCCCAAACTTGGTGACATCGTTGACGCATAGACCGACCGAATGGTAGCGACCGTCGCGCAGGGAGCGGCCGGCATAGCTCGGGCGAAAGCCGAGCTCTTGCATGGCAGCCTGTACGCGCTGACGCGTCTGCTCGTTCACATTGGGCAAGCCGTTGGCGACGCGCGAAACCGTCTGCTGCGAAACGCCAGCAGCGCGGGCGACGTCGGCCATGCAGACCGGACGCGTACCTGTATCGTTGGACGGGCGCCTTGCCACTGGATCACCTTCACCCTTGCGAGATCTGAATAGCGTGAATGCCGACCCGTGCAGGAATTGAGCCCGCGCGGAGGGCCGCTATCGTCGGACGCATGTTAACGTACTCTACTTTTTCTATCTGCATCTTTTCTGCTTTATAAGTCCATACGGCAGTACCGTTCACGGCTGTATTTCTACCGATTACCAGATTCTCAAAAAGTGATATGCGTTGTGTTATGAGTACGTTAACATAGCCCTTAACGTGCGGCATCGTGGATGCTGAGTTCACACCGCTTCAAATTGTTAACGTACTCATAACGACGCAAAACTCACCTGTTCGCGCCAAGGAAAGGACTCTCATGACCGCCCCCGACGAAAAGACGCTCGCCACGCTCACCAAGCTGTTTGAGGAGGAGTTTGGCCCCATCGGCGATCGCCAGGTGCTCTATGTGCACGCGCCCGGTCGCTCCGAGATCAGCGGCAACCACACCGACCACGAGGGCGGCCACGTTATCGCCGGCTCGCTCGATGTCGCCGTCGACGGCATTGCCGTGGCAACCGACACCAACAAGGTCCGCGTTGCCGACGAGGGCTACCCCACCTTTGAGATCACGCTCGACACGCTGGATGTTCAGGAGTCCGAGAAGGGCACGTCCGCAAGCCTCGTCCGCGGCATGGCCCACGAGGTCGCAGCCCTGGGCGTTGAGCCCCACGGCTTCGACTTCGCCTTCACCTGCTCCGTCCCCTCGGGCGGCGGCCTTTCCAGCTCCGCTGCCGTCGAGGCCGCATATGGCCGCGCCATGGAGACGCTCTGGGGCGCGCCCGCCATTGAGCCCGTCGCGCTTGCGCAGATGAGCCAGCGCACCGAGAACAACTACTACGGCAAGCCCTGCGGCCTGATGGACCAGGCTGCCGTGTGCCTGGGCGGCCTTGCCTACATGGATTTTGAGGACCAGGCTCAGCCTAAAACCCAGAAGCTCGAGCTCAACTTTGAGGATCGCGGCTATGCGCTCGTGCTCGTTAAGGTTGGCGCCGACCATGTGGCAGCCACCGACGACTACGCCGCCGTTCCGCGCGAGATGCAGGACGTCGCCGCCGAGTTTGGCAAGGCACGCCTGTGCGAGGTCGACGTTGCCGACTTTGACGCCAAGCTCCCCGAGCTGCGCGCCAAGCTGGGCGACCGCGCCTGCCTGCGCGCCGTTCACTACTGGTACGAGAACGGCCTGGTCGACAAGCGCTGGGCGGCTCTTAACGCCGGCGACATCGACCAGTTCCTGGTCCTGACGCGCGAGTCCGGCGCCAGCTCTGCCATGTACCTGCAGAATGTCGTTGCCAAGCTGGGCTCCGAGCAGCCCTCCATGTATGCTCTGGCGCTGGCCGAGCACGTGCTCGACGGCCGCGGCGCCGTCCGCATCCACGGCGGTGGCTTTGGCGGCACCATTCAGGCCTTCGTGCCGCTCGATCTGGTCGATACTTTCATTACCAAGATGAATGGCTGGCTGGGCGAGGGCTCCGCCCGTCACTACGCTATCTCTGACAAGGGGGCTTACGCGGCATGGCTGTAATGACCGACGTGCGCGAGGCCGCGCAGAACCTGATCGAGTGCGCCATCCACCGATCCATGATCGGACAGGACGACCGCATCTGGGCCTACAACACCATTCTTGAGTGCATCGGCGCCACGGGCCCCGCGCTCGACATGGCCTGGGCGCTGCAGACCGAGAAGCTCTCGCTTTTGCACCCCGATACCCTCCCCGACTTTGACCTGGAGGGCACGCTCGCCGCGCTTTCCGAGGCCGCCGTTGCCAACGGCGCCGCCGAGGACACGGCGTCGGGCCGCGACCGCATCGCCATGCGCATCATGGGCATGCTCATGCCGAGGCCTTCGGTTGTAAACGAGGAGTTCAATGGACGCATGGGCGTCAACGAGCCCCGCGCCGCGACCGACTGGTTCTACGGCCTGTGCTGCGACGCCGGCTATGTGCGCCGCGCCGCCATCGCGCGCAATATCAAGTGGAGCACCCCTACCAACTGGGGCGATCTTGAGATCACCATCAACCTGTCCAAGCCCGAGAAGGACCCGCGCGACATTGCCGCGGCCGGCGCTGCCAAGAACACGGGCGAGAAGTATCCCGCCTGCCAGCTCTGCATCGAAAACGAGGGCTACCCCGGACGATCCGCTGCAGCCGACGGTGGCGCTCATCCCGCTCGCCAGAACCTGCGCATTATCCCCATCCAGCTCGACGGCGAGCGCTGGGGCTTCCAGTACAGCCCGTACGCGTACTTTAACGAGCACTGCATTGCCATGAGCTCCGAGCATCGTCCGATGCACGTCGATCGCAAGGGTCTCTCCTGCCTGCTCGACTTTGTGGACCTGTTCCCGCACTACTTTATCGGCTCCAACGCCGACCTGCCCATCGTGGGCGGCTCGATCCTGTCGCACGACCACTTCCAGGGCGGTGCGCACGAGTTCCCCATGATGCACGCGGCCGAGGTTTCGCAGTTTAGCGTGCCCGGCTTTGACCAGGTCACCGGCACCGTGCTGCAGTGGCCGCTCTCGGTGCTGCGCCTGCGCTCGCACGATCGCGGCGAGCTGCTCGATGCCGCCGAGAAGATTATCCTCGCCTGGCGCGAGTGGACCGACGAGTCTGTGGGCGTCATCGCACACACGGCGGACGGCGTGGCACACAACACCGTGACGCCCGTCATCCGCCGCGTCGACTCCCGCGGTAATGCCGGTGGCGAGATCTACGAGGCCTACCTGGCGCTTCGCTGCAACATCACGACCGACGAGCATCCGCTGGGCGTGTTCCATCCGCATGCCGAGTATCACCACATTAAGAAGGAGAACATCGGTCTGATCGAGGTCATGGGGCTGGCCATTTTGCCGCCACGCCTGGTTCCCGAGCTCGGTGCTGTCCGCGAGCACCTGCTGGCGGCTAAGGTTGATGCCAGCTATGACCTTGCCGCTGCACTCGAGGGCGACGACCTCTGCCGCAGCCACGCCGCATGGGCCGAGGATGTCTTTACCCGTCGTGCCGATGAGCTGACGGCGGATAACGCCATCGACATCCTGCACGAGGAGGTCGGCGTGGTATTCGGTCACGTGCTCGACAACGCCGGCGTCTTTAAGTGGGACGAAGCCGGCCGCGCCGCCCAGCAGCGCTTCATCGACTCGCTGTAATGATCCCTTGGGGACGAAGGAAAACGGATCATTTCGTCTTCAAGACAACGGCGCCCGCCGGCAACATCGCCG
>CABQHR010000149.1 GCA_902463875.1 uncultured Collinsella sp. | reverse complement strand
GCGTCTCATCTTTCTTACTGTTCTGACACATATGTTTCAAAGGCGGCGTCCGTTATGGGCGCTGCCTTTTTTGTGGGTACATACATCCATGAGGTTCCAACCCGAGTTAGGGGAGTGATCGTTATGGACAAAACTGCGTTCTTTACCATGCCGAGCGGCCTGTACGTGGTGAGCTCCGCTGCAGACGGGCTGCGCGCCGGCTGCGTCATCAACACGGCGGTGCAGGTGACGTCCATGCCGCCGCGCATTTCGGTTGCCGTGAACAAGGAAAACGTCACCTCGGGCGTCATCGCGTCGGCCAAAGCGTTCGCGCTGACCGTGATCGATCAGACCGCCGACATGCTCTACATCGGCAACTTTGGGTTCCGCACCAGCAGCGATTATGACAAGTTTGCCAAGTACGAGACTCGCGAGACGGCTCTGGGCATGCCCTATGTGCCCGAGCACGCGACGGCCCTGTTTAGCTGCCGTTTGATCGACGCTGTGGATGTGGGTACGCATCTACTGTTTATCGGCGAGGTCGAGGATGCCGAGCGCCTGAGCGACGAGACGCCGCTCACCTACGATTACTACCATAAGGTCCTGAAGGGCAAGACGCCTCCGAAGGCGTCCTCGTATCAAGGCTAGAAATGTTTTAAAAATACTTGCATTATATTATTGAGAATATATACTAATAAGTAAGTACACCAGCAGTCACGTTCGAGAGGAGAACATCATGGCTGAGGAGAAGAAGACGTATAAGTTCGTGTGCACCGTTTGCGGTTACGAGGTTGAGGTCGATACGCCCGAGCTGCCCGAGGACTACGTGTGCCCGGTTTGCGGCGTCGGTCCCGATCAGTTTGAGCTCGTCGAGGAGTAGCTCGCAGACACACGGCTCGTATCAACGCATAGCTCTGTCCAAGGGCCTCGGTCGAATTCTCGGCCGGGGCCCTTTTCCTCCGTCCCCAAGGGATCACGGTTGCTGTTGGCCGATCCTGTCTGTTGTGAGTCCGGTCGACCTTTTGTCTTAATCTGTAACGTCTAACGGCTCAAAACGGGTCTAGATGTTACAGATCGAGACGTTTGCCTGGGTAGGTGCCCCGTCCCATTACATCCCCGTTAGCAACACGACATCGAGAATCGTCACGATGGCACCGATCCCTACGAGCAGCGCGTTGAGTGGGCGCGAGTTGGCGTATTTGCCCATGACGCGGGGTGAACTGGTGAGCCGTATGAGCACAAAGACCGTAATCGGCAGTTGAAGCGACAGCAGTGCCTGACTCCAGATGAGACCTTCAAAAGGATTTGGGACGACCAGGCATGCCGTCACTGCGCCGACGAAACAGGCCGCCACCCCGATCGAGGAATGCCGGTCGTGGATGTCGTATTCCTCGTCGAACATGCCCGCGGTGATGGTGCCCGCCGCCATGCCCGCCGTCACGCTACTCGAGAGGCCCGCAAACAGCAGCGCCACGGCAAAGATGGTCGAGCTTGCCGGGCCCAGAATGGGGGAGAGCGTGGCCGCTGCGACGGCGAGGTCGTCTACGACCATGCCGTGCGCAAAGAAGGTCGTTGCGGCCAGGATGACCATGGCCGAGTTGATTGCCCAGCCCACGCCCATCGAAAAGAGCGTGTCGAAGAGCTCGTAGCGCAGACGCTCTTCGATAACCTGCTCGCCTTGGCCTTCGAAGTGCATGGATTGGATGACCTCGGAGTGCAGAAAAAGGTTGTGGGGCATAACGACCGCACCCAGGACACTCACGATAATCGTTGCCGAGTCGGCAGGCATGCTGGGGGTGATCCAGCTTGCGGTTGCTTGCGGCCAGTCGACTTTGACCAGCGCGAGCTCTGCTAAAAACGAGAGTCCCACCACACCCACGAAGGCGATGATCCAGCGTTCGGCGCGCTTGTAGGAGCTCGTCATGAGCATCGCCATCGATACTGCCGCCACGATGACGCAGCCCGCGCGCACGGGCAGCCCAAAGAGCATTTGAAGGGCAATCGCGCCACCCAGGACTTCGGCCATGGCGGTGGCGATGGTCGCGAGATAGGCGCTGGCGAGCACCGTACGCCCGACGAAGCGGGGGAGGTAACGTGTCGTGGCCTCGGCAAGGCAGGCGCCCGTGGCGATACCCAGGTGCGCCGCGTTGTGCTGCAGCACGATGAGCATAATCGTGGACAGCGTGACGATCCACAGCAGCGCGTAGCCAAACTGCGAGCCCGCGGCCATATTGGAGGCCCAGTTGCCCGGGTCGATAAAGCCGACGGTCACGAGCAGCCCGGGGCCGATATGCCGCGCAATGTCTAGGCCTCCGTGACCACCGGTGCGTCGGGAGCCAAAGTGTTGTTTGAGATGGTTGAGCATGGTGCGCTCCTGTGTATGGGCGGCGTGACGTCGCATCTGGGTCGTGCGGCGCCACGCGTCGGATTTGGGTTGGGGCTACTTGTGCGCTTTGCCCTGATTGGCCACGGCGTCGATCTTGGCGGCGATGGTCGCCGGGTCACCGATGTAGCGCTTGTCGAGGACATTGAAATCGGTATCGAAGGTGTAGACGAGCGGCACGCCAGTGGGGATGTTGACCTTGAGGATCTCCTCGGGCGTGAGGTGCTCGAGCTTCATGACGAGTGAGCGCAGGGAGTTGCCGTGCGCGGCGATGAGTGCGCGCTTGCCGGCGAGCATTTGGGGGCGAATCTCGTCTTCGAAATAGGGCCAGGCGCGGGCGATCGTGTCCTTGAGGCACTCGGTATAGGGCAGCTGATCGGGCGCGACGTCGCGGTATTGCTCCTGGGTGTGGGGGTCGCGCGCGTCGTCCGGCTCGAGTGCCGGCGGGCAGACATCGAAGGAGCGGCGCCAGATGAGCACCTGTTCGTCGCCGTGCTCCGCGGCGGCATCGGCCTTGTTGAGACCCTGCAACGCACCGTAGTGGCGCTCGTTGAGCTTCCAGGATTTGATGACGGGTAGCCACTCGCGATCCATTTGGCCGAGCACGATGTTGAGGGTGTGGATTGCGCGCTTGAGGCGCGAAGTGTAGCAGACGTCAAAGTCGAAACCGGCTTCTTTGAGGGCGCGGCCGCCTGCCGCCGCCTCTTCGCGGCCCGTGTCGGTGAGCTCGACATCGGTCCAGCCGGTGAACAGGTTGAGCTTGTTCCACTCGGACTCTCCGTGACGGATAAGGACGAGTTGCATCGTCTGCTGGTCTGCTTGGTGCGCCATAGGGGCCTCCTTGATCTGGCACGGTGTGCGTGCCGTTTGCTTGACGCCGCAAAGGATACCCGTTTTAAGCTTAAAAGTTAACCAAGACTAACAAAATTGTTGTATTTGAATGGGATGGTGAAAGGGGGCTGCCGAAATGTCTCGATCTGTAACAACTAGGGATGGAAATTGGGCCTAGGTGTTACAGATCGAGACAGGAAGAAATGGTCCTATGGAATGTCTCGATCTGTAACAGTTTGCCGCCAAAACCGGCCCTTCGTGTTACAGATCGAGACATTCGGAACTGTCTCTCGATAACATCTCAATCTGTAACAGTTAGTCGTCGTAATTGGGCCTTCCTGTTACAGATTGAGATGTTTGAAGTGGTGAGCTAACAGGCCGAACTTGGGGCCTATGTTGTCGCCCTTGAGGTCGGCGGTGTCCACTCGTAGGGCGTGCGTTACGCGATTGTTTCGAAACGGGTGGGAAACACAACGGGCCGGCGATGCTCCTAGTATGCCTATTCAACTGACTGTCTAATATCTAGGGGAGGATCGCGATGCAGGCAGATTCCGCTCAGCAGCAGGGCCTTTATCGCCCCGAATTCGACCACGATGCATGTGGCATCGGCGCGCTTGCCGATATCAACGGCGAGCGCCATCACCAGATTCTGGATGACGCGCTGTCCATTCTGGTCAACTTGGAGCACCGCGGCGGCACCGGACTCGAGAAGAACACCGGCGACGGCGCCGGCATCCTGTTTCAGGTTCCGCATCACTTTTTCCGCAAAGAGGCTCAAAAGTGCGGTCAGATTCTGCCGGCAGAGGGCGACTATGGCGTGGCCATGCTGTTCTTCCCGCAGGACGACAAGGGCGTAGAGGATGCCCGCCGCGTGTTTGAGGAGGGCTGCGCCGAGGCCGGCGTGCCGTTGCTCTTTTGGCGCGAGGTGCCGGTCGACCCGCACGACCTGGGCGAGACGGCCCGCGCCTGCATGCCCACCATTCTGCAAGCCTTTCTGGGCCGCCCCGACGATACGCCGGCGGGTGACGCCTTCGAGCGTCGCCTGTACGTGTGCCGTCGCACTATCGAGAAGAAGGCCGATGCCGAGTTTGCCCTGCGCGACAAGATCTTCTACGTCTGCTCCATGAGCTCGCGCACTATCGTGTACAAGGGCATGCTGGTCGCCACGCAGATGCGCCGCTTCTTCATCGACCTCAACGACGCCGCCGTCAAGACGGCGGTGGCGCTCGTCCACTCGCGCTACTCCACCAACACCACGCCCAGCTGGGAGCGCGCGCACCCCAACCGCTTTATCATCCACAACGGCGAGATCAACACCCTCAAGGGCAACGTCAACTGGAT
>CABQHR010000148.1 GCA_902463875.1 uncultured Collinsella sp. | reverse complement strand
CGAGCGGCGCCGCCATGGCGCACGAGTCCAACAAGCTCAGCACGTTCCCGCAGCTTATCGAGGCCATCGACAGCCTGGGTGACACACAGGGTGCCGAGGTCGAGCGCCTGGATCCGCTCTTTGCCACCGACGATGACTTTGTCGAGTTCAAAACCCGCCACGACCAGGAAGTCGTCCCCAAGGGCGAGCTCGACGGCTACACCGGCCGCGTGTTCATCGGCATCGACGCCGGCTCCACCACCATGAAGGCCGCGCTCGTGGGCGAGGACGGTCAGCTGCTGCACACCTGGTACGGCAACAACAACGGCGACATCCTGGGCACGGCCAAGGTCATCATGGCCGATTTCTACAACCACATTCCCGCGGGCTGCACCATCGGCCACGTGACCACCACGGGCTACGGCGAGGCGCTGCTCATCGAGGCCCTCAAGGCCGATTCCGGCGAGATCGAGACCGTCGCGCACCTGCGCGGCGCCAAGGCGTTCCTGCCCGGCGTCGAGTTTATCCTGGACATCGGCGGCCAGGACATGAAGTGCCTGCGCGTCAAGGATGGCGTTATCGAGCACATCATGCTCAACGAGGCCTGCTCGTCGGGTTGCGGCAGCTTTATCGAGAGCTTCGCTGTCTCTATGAACATGGACGTGCGCGCGTTCGCCGATGCCGCCATCCATGCCAAGGCCCCCGTCGACCTGGGCAGTCGCTGTACGGTCTTTATGAACTCTCGCGTCAAGCAGGCGCAAAAGGAAGGCGCCACGGTGGGCGACATCGCGGCCGGCCTGTCTTATTCCGTCATCAAGAATGCCCTGTTCAAGGTCATTAAGCTGCGCGACCCCAAGGAGATCGGCAGTCAGGTGATCGTTCAGGGCGGCACCTTTATGTCCGACGCCACGCTGCGCGCATTTGAGCAGCTCACCGGCGTGCACGCCGTGCGTCCCGACATCGCCGGCTGCATGGGCGCTTACGGTGCGGCCCTGCTCGCCCGCGACCGCGCCGGCGCCGACGGCACCTCGACCATCCTTTCTGCCGAGGACATCGCGCACCTCACCGTGACGCAAAAACACGTCCGCTGCGGCCGTTGCTCCAACAACTGCCAGCTCACCGTCAACGATTTTGGCGGCGGCAGGCGTTTCATTACCGGTAACCGCTGCGAGAAGGGTGCCGGCCACAAAAAGCAAAAAACCGAGGCTCCTAACCTCTTTAAAAAGAAAAACGAGCTGCTCTTTAACCGCGAGGTGCTGAGCCCCGACGAGGCCCCGCGCGGCACCGTGGGTATCCCCCGCGCGCTCAACATGTACGAGAACTACCCCTTCTGGCATGCGTTCTTTACGCGCCTGGGCTTTAGCGTGCAGCTGTCCGACCAGTCGAGCAAGAAGACCTACCAGGCGGGCATCGAGTCCATGCCGTCCGAGAGCGTGTGCTATCCGGCAAAGATGAGCCACGGCCATGTGATGAACCTTATCGACCGCGATGTCGACTTCATCTGGATGCCGTGCGTGCGCTGGGAGCGCAAGGAGGATCCGACGGCTGGCAACTGCTATAACTGCCCCATCGTCATGAGCTACCCCACGGCGTTGGCACTCAACATCGACGAGATCCGCGAGCAGAACATCGAGTTCCTGTATCCGTTTGTGCCCTATCACGACAAGACCGAGCTCAAGCGCCGTCTGTATCAGGTGCTCGCCGTCGACCGTGTGGCCGATGCGCAAGCCGGTCGCGGTCGCGTGCGTGGACCCAAGATCACGCGCTCCGAGGTTGATGCCGCCGTCAACGCCGCCTTTGAGGCCGATGCGCGTTTCCACGAGGACATCCAGACCATGGGCGAGGAGGCTCTTAAGTGGGTCGAGGACCACGGCGGTCACGGCATCGTGCTCGCCGGTCGTCCCTACCATAACGACCCCGAGATCAACCATGCCCTGCCCGAGCTTATCTCGAGCTTTGGCTTTGCGGTCTTTACCGAGGATTCGCTCGCGCATCTGGTAAAACCTGAGCGTCCGATTCGCGTCGTCGATCAGTGGATGTACCACAGCCGCCTGTACGCCGTCGCCCGTTTTGTGACGATGCGCAACGACCTGGACCTGATTCAGCTCAACTCCTTCGGCTGTGGCTTGGACGCCCTGACCACCGACCAGGTGCAGGAGATTCTGGAAGCCAGCGGCAAGATCTACACCGTGCTCAAGATCGACGAGGTGTCCAACCTGGGCGCCGCGCGCATCCGCATCCGCTCGCTCATGGCGGCACTCAAGGACCAGGAGGCCGAGCGCCTGGCAGAGGCTACGGCCGCGGGCGAGGCCTACGAGCAGGGCGACGCCGCGCCGGTGGCACCCTCCACGGATGCCCCCGCGTTCGCGAGCCGCAAGTACACGTTTGAGGCTCAGCGCGAGAGTGCTTCGACCGCGTGGCCCAAGGTGCCCTTTACCGAGCAGATGCGCGAGGAGGGCTACACCATCCTGTGCCCGCAGATGGCGCCGATCCACTTTGACCTGGTCAAAGAGGTGTTCCGTGGTGCCGGCTACAACCTGGAGCTGCTGCCCTCGACTGACCACGATGCCGTCGAGGCCGGTCTGCGCTATGTGAACAATGACATCTGCTATCCGTCGATTCTGGTGACGGGCCAGATCATGGAGGCCATCGAGAGCGGTCGGTACGACCTGTCCAAGACGGCCGTGGTCATCAGCCAGACCGGCGGCGGTTGCCGCGCGACCAACTACATCGCGCTCATCCGCAAGGCCCTGCGCGAGAGCGGTCACCCCGAGATTCCGGTGATCTCGCTTTCGGCCGTGGCGCTCGGCGAGGACAACCCCGGCTTTAAGATTACGCCGGCGCTGCTTAAGCAGGCAGTCTACGCGGTGCTCTTTGGTGATGTGATGATGCAGATGCTCTACCGCTGCCGCCCGTACGAGGCCACGCCCGGTGCCGCCAACGCGCTCTACGAGGAGTACATGGCGCGTGCCCGCAAGCTGGCACCCAAGTTTAACCGTCACAACTACACCAAGTTGTGCCGCGAGGCCATCCGCGCGTTCGACACTATGCCGCTCGTGGGCGAGGGTACTAAGCCGCGCGTGGGCGTGGTCGGTGAGATCTTGGTCAAGTTCCATCCCACGGCCAACAACCACGTGGTCGACGTTATCGAGCGCGAGGGCTGCGAGGCCGTGGTGCCGGGTCTGCTCGACTTCTTCCTGTACTCCATGAGCAACGCCGAGCTGCAGAAGGACGAGCTGGGAAGCTCTGCCACTACGCGCGCGGGCATGCAAGCGCTTATTAAGCTCGTGGACTGGATGCGTACGCCGGTGGAGGAGATGCTCGAGAAGTCCCGCCGCTTTGAGGCGCCCGAGCGCATCGGCACCATGGCCGACAAGGCCCGTACGGTGCTTTCGGTGTGCAACAACATGGGCGAAGGCTGGCTGCTCACGGCCGAGATGCTCGACCTGATCGACCATGGTGCGCCCAACATCATCTGCACGCAGCCCTTCGCGTGCCTGCCCAACCACGTGGTGGGCAAGGCTGTGATTAAGGAACTGCGCCGCCAGCACCCCGAGAGCAACATCGTCGCAGTGGACTATGACCCCGGTGCATCCGAGGTCAACCAGCTCAACCGCATCAAGCTCATGATCAGCGTGGCCAAGGAAAACATGCGCGCCGGCAAGGGCTTTAAGCTCGAGAAGGTGGCGCCGCTCGCGATGGACGAGGTCACCGGCCAGATGCGTGCCCACGACGGCTGCGTGAGCTGCGGCTCGGTCGACGAGAGTGCCGTGGCGTCGGTTGCTGAGCGCCTGGGACGCGGCATTAAGAAGTAGCCGGCCTGCTTTGGGCTAGATATGGGACAAACGGGTGGTAGCCGTATCGGCTACCACCCGTTTTTACTGGACATGGAACCCTGAGATAATGAACAGGTGTTGCCGCTCGCCGCAAATTACCGTCCGTTTATAGAACCTATCCCCAGCGCGCGCCATCCTTACGGTTGAATAAATACACATTTATGGAATTACGTAAGAGAGGACCGTCCTATGAGCTACAAGACCGTTTGTGTTGCCGGTGGCGGCGTGTTGGGAAGCCAGATTGCCTTTCAGGCTGCCTACTGCGGCTTTGATGTGACGATTTGGCTGCGCAGCGAGGGCAGCATCGGTCGCACCCAGCCCAAGATCGATCATGTACGCGAGGAGTACATCGCGGCTATTGAGGGCATGGCGGACGGCACGGGCGAGTGGTGCGCCGGTATTGCCGATAGCACCCAGCCCTTCGACAAGGAGGCGGCGCTCGCCGTTGTCGAGCGTGCCTACGCCACACTCAAGCTGGAGCTCGATCTTGCCAAGGCCGTGGCCGATGCCGATCTGGTCATCGAATCTATGGCCGAGGACACCCAGGCAAAGATCGACTTCTACAAGAAACTCGCCCCGGTTCTCCCGCAAAAGACCGTCATCGTGACGAACTCATCCACGCTGCTGCCGAGCACCTTTGCCAAGTACACCGGCCGCCCCGAGAAGTACCTGTCGCTGCACTTTGCCAACTCCATCTGGAAGAACAACATGACCGAGGTCATGGC
>CABQHR010000147.1 GCA_902463875.1 uncultured Collinsella sp. | reverse complement strand
AAAGCAGTGGGAGGTCAACGTGTACAGCAAATACGCCTACGACGACCAGCCCGGCCACCCTACTTCCAAGCCAAGCGAGAGGTAGATCTTCCGCAAAATACTATTGGCACCACTGCGCAGATAGCCACCAACAAGAAAAGCCGCCGTTAAAGAACGGCGGCTTTTACTCTCGAAAAGTTAATAGCGCCTAGAGCGTCTTGATGTACTCCCCCAGCTCTTCCTCCCAGTCGGGCATGTGGAAGCCGGCAGCCTCGAGCCTGGACAGGTCGAGCGCGGAGTGGACCGGGCGCGGGGCGACGGGGCCCTCGGCGCTCGCGTAGTAGTCGGCGGTCGATACCGGCACGACCCTGTCCCCGTTGCCGTTGGCGGCCTCGAAGACGGCGCGGGCGATATCGGCCCAGGACTTGACGGCGCCGGAGCCGGTGCAGTCGTAGGTGCCGTAGGGGGCGTGCGTCCCCAGCACGTGGAAGATGGCCTCGGCCATGTCGCGCGTGAAGGTCAGGCGGCCCAGCTGGTCGTCAACGACCGTAACCTGCGTGAGCTTATCCTCCGGGTCGGCGACGCGGTCGGACAGCCCCTTCATGGTCTTGACGAAGTTGTGCCCCTCGCCGATGACCCAGGAGCTGCGCATGACGTAGTGGCGCGGGCACCCGGCCACGGCGATGTCGCCGGCGGCCTTGGTCTGGCCGTAGACGGACAGCGGGGAGAAGGGCTCGTCCTCGTCGTGCACCTCGGCGGTGCCGTCGAAGACGTAGTCGGAGGACACGTGGACGAGGGTGATCCCGTGCTCGGCGCAGGTGCGTGCGAGAAGCGCCGGGCCGGTGGCGTTGGCCTTCCAGGCGGTCACGCGGCCCTCGGGGGTCTCCGCTTTATCCACGGCCGTGTAGGCGCCGCAGTTGATCACGGTGCCGTAGAGCGACCAGTCGTATTTTGAGTAGGCGTCCGGGTCGGACATGTCGAAGGTGTCGATGTCGCAGAAGTCGAAGTCCTTGGCGATGCCGCGCTCCTCGGCGAGCGCGCGCACCGCATGGCCCAGCTGGCCGTTGCAGCCGGTGACGAGCGTCCTCTTGGGCGCCATGGGGACGACGTCCTTGAGCATCGGGTGGTTGAGGTCGGCATCGGAGACGGTGGCCTGGTCCAGCGGGATCGGCCACTCGATGGCGAGCTCCGGGTCGGCGAGGTTCACGAAGGTGTAGGTCCTCTTCAGCTCGAGGGACCAGTGGGCGTCCACCAGGTAGGTGTAGGCGGTGCCGTCCTCCAGGGCCTGGAAGGAGTTGCCCACGCCGCGCGGGACGTAGATGGCCCTACTCGGGTCGAGCGTGCAGGTGAACACCTTGCCGAAGGTCTCGCTGCCCTCGCGCAGGTCCACCCATGCGCCGAAGACCGAGCCGCGCGCCACCGAGATGAACTTGTCCCAGGGCTCGGCGTGGATGCCGCGGGTGACGCCGCGGCTGTCGTTGTAGGAGATGTTGTTCTGGACGACCCTGAGGTCGGGAATGCCCAGGGCGGTCATCTTGGCGCGCTGCCAGTTCTCCTTGAACCAGCCGCGCGAGTCGCCGTGGACGGCCAGGTCGACGACCTTGAGGCCCTCGATGCCGGTCTCGGCGACGGAGAGGTCCTTCTCGAATGCGATGTCTGCCATATGGGAAAAGCTCCTATCGAAGAGGTTCAGGTTGCGGGCGCCCGCGCGGGGACGCAGGGTCATCCCCATGCCCTGCGGCCCCGCGCGGGCGCCTCGCGGTGCGGTTCGCCGGAATGCAGTCTTACTGGCCCTGTGCGCGGTAGCGGGCCTCGGTGGCCTCCTTGGCCGGGCGCCACCAGGACTCGTTCTCGACGTACCAGTCGATGGTGGCCTTGAGGCCCCCGGCGAAGTCGGTGTGGGCCGGCCTCCAGCCGAGCTCGCGCTGGAGCTTCGTGCTGTCGATGGCGTAGCGGCGGTCGTGGCCGGGGCGGTCGGCGACCCAGTCGAAGTCCTCGGGGTCGCGGCCCATGGCCGTGAGGATCATGCGCAGCACGGTGATGTTGTTCTTCTCCCCGTCGGCGCCGATGAGGTAGGTCTCCCCCGTGCGGCCCTTGGTGAGGATGTCCCAGACGGCCGAGGAGTGGTCCTCGGTGTGGATCCAGTCGCGCACGTTCTCGCCCTTCCCGTAGAGCTTGGGGCGCACGCCGTCGATTATGTTGGTGATCTGGCGCGGGATGAACTTCTCCACGTGCTGGTAGGGGCCGTAGTTGTTGGAGCAGTTGGAGATCGTGGTGCGCAGGCCGTAGGTGCGGGTCCATGCGCGCACGAGCATGTCGGAGCTGGCCTTGGTCGAGCTGTACGGCGAGGAGGGCTTATAGGGCGTCTCCTCGGTGAACTTGGCCGGGTCGTCGAGCGCCAGGTCGCCGTAGACCTCGTCGGTGGAGACGTGGTGGTAGCGGACGCCGTATTTCCTCACGGCCTCCAGCAGGCGGAAGGTGCCCTCCACGTTCGTGCGCAGGAACGGCTCCGGGTCGGCGATGGAGTTGTCGTTGTGGCTCTCGGCGGCGTAGTGCACGATGGCGTCGTGGCCGGGGACCAGCCTGTCCAGCAGCTCGGCGTCGCAGATGTCGCCCACGACGAGCTCGACCCTATCCTCGGGCAGGCCCGCGATGTTCTCGGGGTTGCCGGCGTAGGTCAGCTTGTCCAGGACGGTGACGTGCACCTCGGGATGGTTGTTCACGACGTAGTGCACGAAGTTGCTGCCGATGAAGCCGCAACCGCCCGTGACGATGATGTTCTTGGGTTCGAAAATCTCAGACATGAAAATCCAATCTGAAGCATGTACAGCTTCTTTAGTATGCCGCAGGAAGTGACGACGCGACACTATTCAACAAAACTATCGGACATTTCGGCATGCGATAAGAGCCATAACCTTCGCAGAATTACCTCCCGTACAAAACGCCTCCGGAATGCAGTCTTTGTCGTAGTGAAAAACCGAATCCCCAGTTATTTCACGTAAGTACTTATAGAAGAAATCCTCCCAGCTTTTAAACTTCTCACTGTTTACAAAGGCTTCTGGGGTTTCCAAAACCGTCTTAACATCTAGCCCTGGAATTACGCCGGAGCTCAGCAGAAGCCATTCGAACGACTCGGGAAGACAAACCGTAACAGTATCGCGGTGAATGTCTTGCAGCTTAAGGACGCGGTCCGCATAGCACCCAAATGCCGCTCCGTCCGCAACAACAAACACGCGATCGTCGAGATGCTGATCCAACCAGCGCAAAATCGCGCTGTTCGTCATGGCCGAAGCACAGGTAAGCTCACTGTCAGCGAAATGCCGTTCAAAGAACTGGAAACCAGACTTACTGTCCTCGCATAGAAGGATAGAAAAGTCCTGTTTTGGCGCCGACCGGGAAATAGCATAACGATGATTCCCGCGATCTTGATAAACAGGGATGAAAGAATGGTATTTTCCGCTCGTCTTAATCTTGTAAATCTCATCCACGCTATACGGAAGATTGGGGAAATCAGCCCTTGAGATCAGCACGAAATAATTCGAGGAATACAGCACATGATGGGCAAACTCATCAGAATGAATCTCTTTTAAGCCCTCATCGACAAATACAATCGAGTCATGAACGGACGAAAGCTGGTTTCGCCAATCATAATCGGTCAAAGCGACACAGGGACAATCACATTGCAAGGAAACACCCGACTGCTCGCCCGTTCGCATGTAGTCTGCGACCATGTCAAACAGTGTCGTCTTACCCGTGCCGCTATCGCCACGCACAATAGTGATGTTCCGCTTGATGGTAAATGTGTACTTAGTTCCCCTGCGGCGGGAAATCTTAACGAGATGCGAACCGTTCATAAGCAGTACCTACAGATACGGAATCGACTCGTGAATCAATTCGGCCATGTTGTGAACGATTCGGCCGCTATTCACGACTTTAATTTTAAAATCCTCGCGCCCAAAGTCCATCACATGATAGAGATTCACAACGAGCTTGCGATCTTTCGCCATGTCGAGAATCCACTTGGCACAGTTGTCACCACAGGTAGAAGCGTTAAAAATTTGCTTACGATCAAATCTCATAAGCAGCAGCGTTTTCACGCCACCAGAAAGCTGGAGTGGGGAGATGGATCCAAGCACAGGGCTTTCGATGGCGTTTTCGGAGACAACATCCGATCGATCAACATCTTTAATTATCGAGACTGCATAGGGATCCGTAATCCAAGAAGACCGGTAAGAGTTTTTGAAATATGTCGCTGTGTTGTAAATCGCTTCTGGCATATCGCCAAAGTAGACGCTTAACACATCCACTCCCAATCATATTGTCTTTATGGTCAACGTAATCATAACGAAAGGGGCCACCAGATAAACGGTGACCCCTAAAAGAAAACAAGCTTGCGCTAGTACTCGCGCGGGCTGTTGACGATCTCGCCGGCGGCGACCTTCTTCAGGTGCCGGCCGTAGACCGACTTGCCGTAGGCCTTCGCGGCCTCCTCCAGCTCGGCGGTCGTGATCCAGCCGTTCTCCCAGGCGATCTCCTCGGGGACGGACACGGGCAGGTCCTGGGAGTGCTCCACGGCGCGGACGAACTCCGCGGCCT
>CABQHR010000146.1 GCA_902463875.1 uncultured Collinsella sp. | reverse complement strand
GGGCTTGGAAACAACGCTCGGGGTGGCGAGGCGCCCAGAATTCGGTCGCAAGGAGGGCGTTCCTCGGCTGTGTCAGGAGTGTCCTTGGGTGCCGGCGCATAAGGAACGTCCCTAACTGCCGGAGGGGGTGCCTGCCGTGGCAGGCACCCCCTCCGGATGTGGGAAGTTTGCGCTGCAGGTTACTTGTCGGTGCCCAGCTTGTGCGGCTTGAGAGCGAGCGCATTGACGAGCGCGTCGGTGGCAGACTTGACGGCCGCCGGCTGCGGATCGTTGACGTGATCCTCGGGATGCACGGGCAGGTCCTTCTTGACTGCATCGTGGATCAAGTTGAGGTACTCAGTCACGCCAGTGGTCGACAGGTGCGTGCCGTCGCCGTCGAACAGGTCGTTGCGGTTGGCGCTGTACCCGTACCAGTCGACAACGCGTACATTCTTGTAGCGCGTGGCGGCGTTGGCGATGGCCTGGTTGGTAGAGCCAACCCACGGCTGCGGGCTGCGCGTGTTCACAAACACCACAATACGCTTATCTCCTGCATCGGTCATGATGGCGTCGATCTGGTCGTCGGTTACCAAGCCGTTGGTGCCCAGTGCAAAGACCACGATCTTGCCGGCAAGGTTCTGTTGGAGATAGCCCTCAAATGTCGCGCGGCCCGCATCAAACTGGCGGCCCTTTTCGGCATCGATATGGCTGTGCGGGAACACGCCGTCAAAGGAATCAACGGCGCGCAGCGACACGGAGTCACCGATCATCAACAGGTCGTAGGAGCCATCGGGGAAGCCGTCGTTGTCCTTGTCGGTGTCGTCGGCCGCCTGCTGGTCGGTGGGCGCGGTGTTTTTGGCTTCCTTGTTGAGGACTTCGGCGCCCTCACCGCTCAGCGCGGAGGTCTCCGGCACAAAGATCAGGCCGCCCAGCGCGATAACAAGCACGATGCCGCAAGTGGCGCACACGGGAATATGCGCGCGCACCCAGTTGGCGGGCGTGGTGGTGCCGTCGCGGAACTCGGATACGGTGCGCCCAAAGGCGCCCTTTCTAAACGGCGTCTCGATAAAGCGATATGAACATTCGGCTACGGCGACCACCAACAACACCTGCAAAATGTACTGCCACCACGGCGTATCGTTGATGTTGGCGACCGGGTTCATGAGCAACAGTAGCGGATAGTGCCACAGGTAGATGCTGTACGAGCGCTTGCCAACCCACACGAGCGGCTCGGCGGACAGTGCGCGGGCAACCATTCCCTGGGGCTGCACGCAGGCCGCGATGACCATGAGCGTGAGGATGGAGCATAGCAGCGTGCCGCCGCGATACTGGAACGCGGTGTAGCCGTTGGTGAGCGCGACCATGGCGGCAAGGCCAACCAGACCCACGACGCCCAACACATCGATGGATGCGGGCGAGGACCAAAAGCGCACGAGGGCGCTCGGCTGTGCCGGGACGGTCTCGGCTGCGTTGTCGGCCTTCTCGCCAGGCTTGCCCTCGGCGTTCTTGCCGTGCTTGGCGGCGCCAGCCAGGCGATTGAGCCCCAAACGATGAGCGAGACGCACCGGCGCCAGGTCGCGATCGGGGATAAAGGCCATCCAGGCGCCCAGCAGCAGCGAGAAGACGCGGGTGTCGGTGCCGTAGTACACGCGGCTGGGGTCGGCGGCGGGGCTATAGAGCACCATCATGGCGATGGCGGAGACAGCAGCCAGGCCCAGAACCATGCGGCGCGTGTTGGGTTTGCTCACATGCATGGACACCATGGCAAACAGCAGCGGTGGCCAAACCAGGTAGAATTGTTCCTCGATGGCGAGCGACCAAAAGTGCGTAAGCGGCGAGGGGTCGCCCAGGGCGTTGAAGTACGAGACGTCCTGCATAATCTGCCACCAGTTGTTAAAGAACAGCAGCGACGGCAGAATGTCGGGACGCATCTTGGTGAGCATCACGTGGTTGAAGACGGTGCACAGCGCACAGGTTACAACCACAACGGTCACCACGGCGGGGACCAGGCGACGGATGCGGCGAATCCAGAAGCTCTTAAGGTCGATGCGACCGGTCTTAGCGACTTCGTTGAGCAGCAAGCGCGTGATCAGATAGCCCGAAAGCACAAAGAAGATCGTGACGCCAAGCAGGCCGCCCTGCGCCCACGTGAGGTTGAGGTGATAGAGCACCACCGCGACGACGGCAAGCGTACGCAGACCGTCGAGTGCAGGGATGTAGCGGGACTTGGGGCGAGCAGGCGTCTGCTCCGCGGCGGGAGTGTTGGCGCGGCCCGCGTTGTTGGCAGAAGCGCGATGGGGGCTCGCGGTGCGTCGCGGTTCGTTGGCACGGCGTCCGCCCTTCACGCGTTCGTGCGGTGCCGGCTCGTTGCCCGTGCGGCGTCGACCGCGCGAGCCCGATTGCGAGAGTTGTTCCATAAAACATCATCCAATGACGAGAATAATCAGCACGTATTCATTGTAGCTGCCTGCCCCTGTGAATGCTTGCTGCTGGCGCAAGCTCAAGCGCGCGTCCACATCAAAGTGGACTAAAGTTATAGGGGGTGCGAGAGTGCACAATCGTTGGTCGACGGTGGGCGCAAAGCCTGAAGACGAGGAGGTTTCCATGGCGGATCACAGCATCGTTGCGGTGTTCGGCAGTATGAACATGGACCTTTCGGTGGCGTGCGAGCGCATACCGCGTGCGGGCGAGACCGTCGGCGGCAGCGGGTTTATCACCAACGCCGGTGGCAAGGGCGCTAACCAGGCCGTCGCCGCCGCGCGCATGGGTGCGCACACGTGCATGATCGGCGCGGTCGGTCGCGACGCGTTCGGCGCGTCGCTCGTGACGGGGCTCCAAGACGCCGGCGTGGACTGTGACTTTGTAGTGCATCGCGATGACGTGGAGACGGGAGCGGCGACCATCATTCGCTGCGAGGGCGACAACCGCATCATACTGTCACCGGGCGCCAACCATGCGCTTGCGGGCGCGGACGTTGCCTGCGCGCTGAGGAGTCTGGTGGCCCATGAGCTCGACGGCGACGCCAGCGAGATTGCCCCGGCTGCCGGAAGCGTCTTTATCGCCCAGGGCGAATGTGACCTTGCGGCGACGGCCGAGGCGCTTGTTTGCGCTCACGAGCTGGGGTTCTATACGGTCTTTAATCCAGCGCCCGCCTGCGAGCTGCCTGCGGAGGTCTGGCCTGCGGTCGACCTGGTCTGTCCCAACGAGACCGAGTGCCAGGTGCTGACGGGAATCTTGCCCGCGGACGATGCAAGCTACGTCGCGGCGCTCAACGTCCTGCTCGCTAGGGGTGCCGGAGCTGCGGTCATCACGTTGGGCGGTGCCGGCTCGGTTACGCTCGGCGATGACGGTGAGCTGCTGCGCATGCCGGCACTTTCGAGCACGGTAGTCGATACCACGGCCGCCGGCGATACGTTTATCGGCGCGTTGGCGGCGGCTCGCCTAGAGGGCTTGCCGCTCTTTGAGTGCATGGCCGCGGGTGCTCGCGCCTCGGCAGTGACGGTGTCGCGCCTGGGCGCTCAGCAATCGATTCCCACGCGCGCCGAAGTTGAACATTGGTTTGGTTAAACGATAAAGACGGAGAAGCGGAGTAGAACAATGGCAATCAAGAAGCTGATCCTTGATCTGGATATGGGTGTGGATGATGCTATGGCGCTTGCCTATGCCATCGCGAGCCCCGAGGTGGAGCTCGTCGGCATCACCACGTGCTTTGGCAACGTGCGCGTCGAGCAGTCGGCGCACAACTGCTTGGCGGTGCTCGACCTGTTGGGTCGTCCCGAGGTGCCGGTGTACCTGGGCGCCGATCGTCCCATGAAGGCGACCGAACCCTACACGCCGCCGGCGTCCACCACGCTTATCCACGGCAAGAACGGCATCGGCGGCGCAAGCGTGCCCGCCTCGCCGTACGAGCCGGTGGGCGCGACGTCGGCCGACGGCAATGCGGCGGTCGATTACCTGATTGATGCCGCGCGTACCTATGGTCCCGATCTGGTCTACGTTGCGACCGGCCCGCTCACCAATCTGGCGCTTGCCCTGGAGCGCGATGCGGCGGCGATGATGTCTATCGGCCGCGTGGTCGTGATGGGCGGCGCCCTTACCGTGCCCGGCAACGTGAGCGCGGGCGCCGAGGCCAACATGGCGGGCGACCCCGAGGCTGCCGACGCTGTGTTGCGCTCGGGCCGCAAGCTCACCATGGTGGGCTTGGATGTGACGCACCGCGTGGTGCTCACGCGCCGCGACGTTGCCGGCTGGACGGGCTCGGGCACTATGGCTGGCTGCGCGTTTGCGAGCATGGTCGAGCACTATATCGGTTCGTACGAAATGAACGCGCCCTACCTGGGCGGCTGCGCGCTGCACGATCCGCTGGCGGTTGCCGTGGCGATTGATCCCACGCTCGTGGGTGCGCTCGGCTGTAACCTGCGTGTCGACCTGCTGGGCGAGTATCGCGGCCGCACCATCTGCGACGAGCACCGTCTGTCCGATCCAGATAAGAGCGCGCTCGTGGCGCTCACCGTGGACGCCCCACGTTTCCTCGTGGAGTTTAAGGCACGCATGGCTCGCATCCTTGGCTAAACGGTTTCTGTGCCCCGTTCCAGATTAGCTACCGAGTAAATGCGCCCGTTGGGGGAATAGTTGCGTCACTTTGCTTGACAACAGGCTAAACTGGCTAATAAACATTTACTATTCTGT
>CABQHR010000145.1 GCA_902463875.1 uncultured Collinsella sp. | reverse complement strand
AGAGACGTGTGTTTGGAAACGATACACGGCGCAATATGATACCGCAGGCATATGACGAGCGCGTAACGATTGGTTTGCGGCGGTTGAGGCTTGCGCCGCCGGCGTGGCGTTTGCACTGCTTGCGTGCGGCGTTGGCGGTGCTGCGGAGCTGTTGTTTGAGCGAGGGGACGGGGGTGCCCGTGGACAACATACGAGAGGAGTTTGGCGGCGAGCCCGTCGCGGCATTCTCGATGTCGCATCCGGCTGTGCCGGCACTCTATATAGTGCTGACGCTGGGGCTCACTATGTTCTCGATGCAGCCGGTGCTGATTGCGCTGTCACTTGCGGGCGGGCTGGCGTATGGATTTGCGACGCGTGGGGCTGCCCGCACGCTGGGCGCACTCCGCTGGCAGCTGCCGGTGATTTTGATCGTTGCGGTGCTCAATCCGCTGTTTAGCGCCTCGGGCTCGACGGAGCTGTTCCGTATTGGCATGCGCGCGGTGTATCTGGAGAGCATGGTATACGGCCTGTGCATGGGCGGGCTGTTTGTGGCGAGCGTGTTGTGGTTTGAGGCCGCGGCATCGATGCTCGAATACGACAAGGTGCTTGCGCTGCTGGGCAATGCCGCACCGGTGATTGCGCTCATGATCTCGATGTGCATGCGGCTTATCCCGCAGTTTTTGCGCCGCGGCCGCACGGTACTGGCGGTGCAAGATGCGATTGACGTGCCGGGCCGCGCGCCGGCCGACCCCGTGCGCTCGCGCCTGCGGGCGTCGAGCGTGTTGATGGGCTGGGGCATGGAAGATTCGCTGGAGCGTGCGGACGCGATGCGCTCGCGCGGGTGGGGTGCCGCGACGCGTCGTACGACGTATGCGAGGTATCGACTGGGGCGCAGCGACATTGCCGCGCTGGTTGGGCTTGCGTTGTTTGGCGTGGCCACGGCGGCAGTGGCGTGGACCGCGACGACGCAGTATTCGTTTTACCCGCAGCTTTCGGTGCCGGCGCCGTGGCCTGGCTATATTGTGTACGCGGCTTGGATGGTGTTGCCCTGTGTGCTGCACGCGATTGACGAGAAGAGGTTTGGCTGATGACCCGGTTGGATAACTGCTCGGTAACGGGCGGGGCGTGCGGCTCCGATGTGCCTGCGATTGAGGTGCGGGGCCTGAGCTTTACCTACCCCGGGGCTGAGGCGCCGGTACTCGACGAGCTCGACTGGTCTGTTCCCCAAGGTGCGTTTGCACTGCTGGTTGGTGGTACTGGGTCGGGCAAATCGACGCTACTCTCGCTGCTCAAGCCCGAGATCGCTCCGGCGGGCGAGCGCACTGGTGATGCGCGCGTGCTGGGCGAGAACGTTGCCGACATGGACGTGCGGGCATCGGCGGAGCGCGTGGGCTATGTGTTCCAGGATCCCGAGAACCAGATCGTGTGCGAAACCGTGTGGCACGAGATGGCGTTTGGCCTGGAAAATCTGGGTATGTCGCGCGACGAGATGCGCCGTCGCGTAGCCGAGACCAGCTATTTCTTTGGGCTGGAGGATTGGCTCCACCGCGATACCGATACACTTTCGGGCGGACGCAAGCAGCTGCTGTCGTTGGCGGCCGTGCTGGCCTTGCGCCCGCGCGTGCTGCTGCTCGACGAGCCCACGTCCCAGCTCGATCCTGTTGCCGAGAAAAATTTTCTGCACGCGCTGTTTCGCGTGAACCGCGAGCTGGGTTGCACGGTTGTTGTGGCAACGCACCAGCCGCGCCCGATGCTCGAATATGCGACGTGCGCGTATCGGATTGAGGGCGGCCGCGTGCGCGAGGTGGCCGACATTGCCTCCTTGGGGCATCGCGAAGAGCTGTTTTCTGGCGAGGTGCCAGGGTGGGGTGGCTCGCGGCGTGCAAAAAACGGAATTTTCAGCATCGCTGGTGGCCGGCAGGGCTCTTTTGACCCGCACGCGGACGTTGCGGGTGCGAAAAAGGGACCGAAAACGGACAAATCGGCTAAATTTGAGGCGCAAATCCTGCCGCAGGACGACTCGGGGGCGTCATCGCGCGCCGGTGGATGCAGAATATTCCCAAAAATGTACGCTGGCTCGGCCACCACCTTGACAGGAAGCTGGTTTCGCTACGATCGGGCGTCCGGCTGGGTGCTGCGCGGACTCGATGTGGCGTTTTCGACTGGCGCGGTGCATGCGATTGTGGGCGGAAACGGCTGCGGCAAATCGACGATGCTCTCGATTCTGGCCCGAACGGCTAAGCTGCAGCGTGGGCGCATGGTGCGCGGGGCGGCTTCGGCGGCGCTGCTGCCGCAGAACCCCAAGGCCCTGCTGGTCGCCGAGACAGTGCACGACGAGCTGATGGAATGGGCTTCGACCTGCGGATACGACGAGGACGCGGCCCAGGAGCGCGCGGCGCAGCTGGGATTGGACGGCCTGGATGCGCGCCATCCGTACGATCTTTCGGGCGGCCAGCGTCAGCTGCTCGCGTTGGCAAAGCTGCTGTTGATTGGTCCGGAGCTGTTGCTGCTCGACGAGCCCACGAAGGGGCTGGACCTGACGAGCCGCCGCATTATCGCCCGCGCCCTGTGCGAGCATGCGCAAGCCGGCGGCACCGTCATCATGGCCACGCACGACCTGGGCTTCGCCGAGCAGGCTGCCGACGACGTTGCCATGATGTTCGACGGCGAAATTGCCTGCATGGAGCCGCCGGCAGACTTCTTTGCCGACAACGTGTTTTATAGGGCGTGATGGAATGGTGGATTATCGCGTCTCGCGCCTACTTGCAAAACTGGAGATTCCGCTGTTGTTGGCGGTGCCGGCGGTAATGGCCGCAGCATTGCTGACGGGCATTGAGCAGACAGCGCTTGCCATGCTGGTTGTGGTGGCGCTGGTGCTCGCGCTGTTCTTTGCGGGTTACGAGGCGTCGCGCCCGGGCCTGCGCCAGATTATGCCCACGCTGGTGTTGGCGGCGTTGGCCGCGGCAGGGCGCATCTTGTTCGGTCCCATTCCCGACTTTAAACCGGTGAGTGCCATCGCCATTATCGCGGGGGCGACGCTTGGTCGCCGCAATGGTTTTATGGTTGGCGCGTTGGCGGCGCTGACCAGCAATTTCTTTTTTGGACAGGGCATGTGGACGCCGTGGCAGATGTATGCCTGGGGCCTGGTTGGCTATGTTGGCGGCGCGCTGGCGCATGCGGGTGCGTTCGACCGCGCCGACGGCACCGTGCGCATGCCAGCACTGCTGGCGTACGGCTTTGCGTCGGGCCTGCTCTATGGCGTCGTGATCAACGCGTATGACATCATTGGTTTTGTACAGCCGCTTACTTGGGCGGGTGCCATGGCGCGTCTTGCCACGGCGGTGCCGTTCGATATCACGCACGGCCTTGCGACCTGCGTGTTTTTGGTCGCCCTGTACAAGCCTTGGTGTCGCCGCATCAACCGAGTCGTCGTGAAGTACGGACTGTAGGGCTGGTTGCGCCGGGGCGGGAATCAATACTGCCGAAGTGCCATTTTAAAACTATGCCGGTTTACGGGGCCAGATTGGCACAAGCAGACCATGCCGGCTATTTTTGAAATAGAGCAAGCCGTTTACCTGCGGTTTTATTATTTCGGAATTGCGTATGGTTGGGGGTTCGCGATTCAGCCCCGTAAACCGGCATAGTTTTGAAATAGCCGGCTGATACGACGGGCATCGTGGCCCTCAGAGAGCCAAATTGATCCGTTTTCTTTCGCCTCCAGACGTTCCCAGGGAATCAGCTGAACCCGCCCGCCACGGAATCGGCCTATCTACTACGTTTGGCCCGACACCCCCAAACACAACCGCGTTTTATGAAAAACCGCAGGCTTTCTACCTGCGGTTTTCTTTTTGCGTTGTTCGCTGTGGTTGAGGGTAGTGGCTTAAACGTAGTAGATGGGCCAGTTTCGTGGCAAGCGAGCTGCGTGGATGATCTCGCGAAGTGAAAATGATTCCTTTTCCTCCGTCCCCAGGAGATCAGTTGGGGCTAGAGCTCTAGCGTGAGGGTGACGGGGCAGTGGTCGCTGCCAAAGATGTCGCCGCGGATGCCGGTGTCGCGTACGTTGTCGGCGATTGCGTCGCTTACCAGGAAGTAGTCGATGCGCCAGCCGGCGTTGTTCTTGCGGGCATTAAAGCGGTAGCTCCACCAGCTGTAGACGCCCTCGACGTCGGGGTTTGCCGCGCGCCAGGTATCGGTAAACCCGGCGTTGAGCAGCTCGGTGAACTTGCCACGTTCCTCGTCCGAAAAGCCAGCGTTGCCGCGGTTGGACTTGGGGTTCTTAAGGTCGATCTCCTCATGCGCCACGTTAAAGTCGCCGCAAGTTACGACGGGCTTGCTGGACTCGCGTTCAAGCGCGCTCAAAAAGCCGCGATAGGCATCGTCCCAGGCCATGCGCACATCGATGCGCGCGAGTTCATTTTGGGCGTTGGGCGTATAGACGTCGACAAACCAGAACTTGTCGAACTCCAGCGCGCAGACGCGGCCCTCGGTCGCGGCTTGGGCAACGAGCTCGGTAGCCTCGCCTTCGCCGGCGTAGGGTAGCAGCGCGTCGGCGCGCAGCACGCGTAGCGGTTCCTGGCGGCTAAAGACCGCAGTGCCTGAATAGCCTTTACGCTCGGCGTAGCTCCAGGTTTGGCGATAGCCGGGCAGGTCAATATCAACCTGGCCTTCTTGCAGCTTGGTCTCTTGCAGCGCCAGGATATCGACGTCGAGTT
>CABQHR010000144.1 GCA_902463875.1 uncultured Collinsella sp. | reverse complement strand
GGCCCTTGCGGCGTAGTCGCTATTTATTCAGTCCAAGTTTCGGGGCGCAGTTCACTGTCCCCTTTGTGGTGGTTTATGGCAAGTCGGTTAGTTGGCGGGCTGGAAGAAGGCTACGGCTACGGCACCGGGACCTACGTGGGTGCCGATGGTGGCGCCGATGGTGTGGACGGGCAGCTCGCCCTCGGTGTGGCCAGCCCACAGCGCCGCACTGTCCTCGATATACTTCTTGAGCACGGCGTCCGAAAGACCCGTATAGCCAAGCGCCAGCGGCATGGAAAAGTCGATGCCGCCCGCCTTTTCGACCTTCTGGTTGAGCAGATTACGACCGTTCTTGGAACCGCGCGCCTTGCCCAGCTGCACGATCAGGCCATCCTCGGCGGCCACAACAGGCTTCACGTTGAGTAGCGTACCCACGGCGCCGGCCGCAGCAGACAAGCGGCCTCCGCGCACCAGGTACTCCAGCGTCTCAAGCAAACCGATAACCACCACGCGGTCGCGCACGGCCTCGACAGCCGCCGCAATCTGAGCCGCGCCCTGGCCCTCGTCCACCAGGCGCAGCGCATACTCAACCAGCACACGCTCGCCCAGGGTGACGTTGTTGCTATCCACCACATACACGTCGCCGCCCGGCGCCTCGGCAAGCGCGGTGCGAGCACTCTGGTTGGTGCCCGAAAGCTTGGCACCCACGGTAATAATCACCGCCTCGTCACCGGCCTCACGCGCCTCGGCAATCGCCTGCGAAAAGGCGTACGGGTTGACCTGACCGGTCTTGGGCAGCTCATCGCGCTCCACGAGCATCTCGTAAAAGCGCTGGTGATCGATGTCGACGCCATCCATGTACACATCGGTGCCAAAGGTGACGGACAGCGGCAGAACACGCAGAGCGGGATGCTCCGCCGGCGACATATCGCTCGCGGAATCGGTAATAATGCGGACAGACATAGTGAATCCTTTCCTGCGCCGACCAGCCTCGGACCACGCGGCGCTGATTTTTTGCCAGCAAAGCCCTAGCACGGCACGCATGCTCAAAAAAGGGACTGTGCAGTTGTTAGTTGAATTGGTTGAGCCTAGCTGCCCTAGATCTCACGCAGGGTGTTGAGAATCGTGCGCAGCGACGCATACATCTGCTCACGCTGCTCCACGCCCATGGCTTTACCGGTGGTGTCGAGCACCTCGCGAATGATGCGATCGGCCTCGCTCATGCTCTCGCCGCCCAGGGCGGTCAGGCGCACCGGGGCGCGGTACTTGACGGCGGCATCGCCTGAGTCGTCGACCTCGACGTAGCCACCCTCCTCCAGGTGAGCCAGCGTACGCGAAACGGCGGCACGGGTCACGCCGGCCATGCGGGCAAGGTCGGCACCGGTCAGGCCGTCCTTGCTGCGCTCCAGATAGTATAGGCACATGACATCGGAGCCCTTGAGGCCCAGCCTTGCGCCCTCGGACGTCTTGATGCGTTGGATCTCCTTGTAGAGGCCGCTGATCAGTCCGACAAAATCCTCAAAACGTGTCTCGTCGTTCTGCTGCATGAGAGACGACCGCCTTTCGCTTGCATGATGCTAACGGGTAAACATCTTAGCCGTACAAGGCAACACCCGTACCCAAATATCCCATTTGTTAACCCATCAACATAAAAACCACCACAAAGGGAACAGGCACCTTTGTGGTGGTTTGGGACATCAATAGGTTCTAGGCGCCGCTACAGCTCCACGCCGGGATTGTCGCGGGTCACAAGCGTCTTAACGACAACCGTCGCTCCCAGATATCGCTCAAGCAGCTCGGCCAAGCGATCGATGGCGGCCTGACAGTCCCCCATCCGCTCAGGCTCCACGCACTCAATCGCCAGAAATGCGTCCGCCGAATCGTCGGACAGCGCCGTTCGAACGCCGTCGCGCCAGTTCCAGCAGCGGCACACGGCACCCGCATCGTCGATATAGGCAAGCTCGCCAGGCAGCGTCGGATCATCCGCCTCCTCGCCAAGTGGCAAGAACGCGTCGCCGCCGTCGGTCACCTTCAAGCGAAGGTCTCCCTCAATCGCATGCAAATCCTCGCCTCCCACGGGCAGCGCATAGGTCAGCGACACCGTGTTGTAAATATCCACCGCCGGTGTGATATGACCGACCGGCTTGCCCTTGAGCACGCGCTTGAGCAAGTTCTCGATCGAGCAGTGGGCGCCCCTTTTAGTCTTGAACAGGCGATAGGCCTCGCGCCATGCCTTGACCGGCGCGTTCTCGCTGATGGTATCGCTGGTCAGATGGCGCTCCGCATCGATGTTGGCGCGGTCAAGCAGCGCGGCGATTGCATCCACGTCCTCCTGGGGAATCTGAGCCGCGGACTTCATGCCCTTTACGACCACGACGCCGACCGCCGTCTGCGGAAACAGCTCCCAAAACGAATCCTCGGCAACGAAACTCTTCATATGTTCTCCCTTCATAGCAGACGCCCGAGTCTGGACGCCTAAACAAAAAGCGCCCTCACAGCGGCCACCTTCAAAGTCCTACGGTGCCGTCACAAGAGCGCTTACCCTGCCCCCATCCGGAGAAGGGGGCGATATGTCAGGCGTATTGTAACCCGAGTCATTCGCGTGAGTAAAACCACCATAGAGGCGCCTGTCCCCTTTGTGGTGGTTTTGGGCCTGAGGCGACGCTAGTGGCGGAGTCCCAGCAGGCCGCGGCCGCGATGACGGGCCTCAGCGGGCACCTGGGCGTGCGGGCCGGCGGCCTTGACGGACTCGGGCAGGTGCGAGTACTTCTTCTCGAAGTTCTCCTCGAACATGACGGCCAGGTTGTGCGCGGCCTCGTCGTAGCGAGCGGTGCTCTGCCAGTACTGGCGCGGCACTAGGATGCCGTCGGGCACACCGTGGCACGTGGTGGGAATGTCGACGTTAAAGATATCGTCGTGGACGAACTCGCTGTCCTCGATGGTGCCGTCGAGGGCGCGCGCGACCAGAGCGCGCGTGTAGGCCAGCTCAATGCGATGGCCCACGCCGTAGCCACCGCCAATCCAGCCGGTGTTGACCAGGTACACGCGCGTGCGGCCGTCGGCGATGCGCTCGCCGAGCATCTTAGCGTAGACCATGGGGTCGAGCGGCATAAACGGCTCGCCAAACAGCGAAGAGAACGTGGGTGTGGGCTCGGTGACGCCGACCTCGGTGCCGGGAATCTTGGCCGTAAAGCCCGTCACAAAGTGATACATGGCGGCATCGGCCGTCAGGCGTGAGATGGGCGGCAACACGCCAAAGGCGTCGCAGGTCAGGAAGAGCACGACGCTTGGAGTAGTACCCATGCCCTTGGTCCACGCGTTGGGAATGTGCTCCACAGGGTAGGCCACGCGCGTGTTATGCGTGATCGAGACGTCGTCGTAGTTGGGCTTGCGGTTCTCGTCGAGCACCACGTTTTCGCAGATGGCACCAAAGCGGACGGCGTTGAAGATCTCGGGCTCGTGGAAGGCATCCAGGCCCTCGCACTTGGCGTAGCAGCCGCCCTCGATGTTAAAGATGCCCATGTCGGACCAGCCGTGCTCGTCGTCGCCAATCAGCAGGCGCGTGGGGTTGGCCGAAAGCGTGGTCTTGCCGGTGCCGGACAGGCCAAAGAACACAGCAGTCTCGTGCGTGACGGGGTCCATGCTGGCCGAGCAGTGCATGGGCAGCACGTCGTCCTCGACGGGCAGCAGGTAATTCATAACGCTGAAGATGGACTTTTTGATCTCGCCGGAGTAGCCGGTGCCCGCGACCAGGATCACGCGCTCCTGGAAGTTGATGACCACGGCAGCACTGGAGTTAAGACCCTTGATCGCAGGGTCGCATTGATAGCCGGGCGCGGCAAGCACACAGAAGTCGGGCTCGCCGGTGCGCGCGATTTCGCGGGCGAGCGGACGGGCGAGCATCTGCTTAATAAAGAGTGCCTGGCTGGCACGCTCGCAGGCGACGAGCAGGCGGCGCGTGTGGTTACGGTCGGCGCCGGCCATGCCACGGGTGACGAACACATCGCGCTCATTGAGATAGTCGACGATGCCAGCCTTAATGGCCTCGTAGCTCTCGATCGAAAGCGGGCGGTTGACGGCGCCCCAGGCGATCTTGTCGTGGACATCGGGGGTGTCGGCGATAAAACGGTCGTTGGGCGAGCGTCCGGTACGCTCCCCCGTCTCGATCACCAGTGCGCCGTTGGAGGCCATGCGGCCTTCGTTGCGGCGGATGGCGTGCTCGACGAGCTCGGCTACCGGCAGGTCAACCAGCAGGCGGGGCTGGTTCTCGGCCGGATCTTCGACCAGCGTAATGCCAAAGTTGGACAGAACTTCTGCAGGGGTAACACCAGGCATGGGGCCTCCTTTAAAAACGCGACACGTGGACGCGGCGCGCACTTTACTCACGTAAAGCCCGTTGTACCCGATATGCAAAAACGTTTTTGCGGCAACCGCAGAGCATCCCGCCAACGGTCAAAAATCGCAGGTAAGCGGCCTAGTCATTGGGGACGTTCTTAAACAGGCAACATTCAAGGAGTGTCCCCAGATGCCGGCACTTGGGGACGTTCCCAAAGTGCCGGCACATAAGGAACGTCCCCAAGTGCCGACTATAGCGGCAGGCCTTGGCCGAGCATGGCGATCGCGCTCATGAGGACGAGCATGCCGGCGGCGTAGGGCAGGATGGCACCAAGGAGCTCGGCGTCCTTGCCGCGCACGTGGACGGCGGCAAGGCCAATCGCGAGCGTCTGCGGCGAGATCATCTTGCCGGCGGCGACACCCAGGG
>CABQHR010000143.1 GCA_902463875.1 uncultured Collinsella sp. | reverse complement strand
CGTCGGTACCCATGTCCTCGGGGAACCAACGCGGGCCCTCGGGCAAAAAGTGCGCAACGGTCTCGATGAAGGCATCGACGTTGAAGTTCTTGACCGACGACGTCACGATCTCGTCGTCATATTCCATGAGCTCGTGGGCAGCCTTAAGCTGCTCCATGACCTGTGCGGGGTCGGCCTCATCGGCCTTGGTAAGCACCAGGACCTTCTTGGAACGGGCGTTCTTAACGCGCTCGGCAACCCAGGCGTCTCCCCTGCCGATCGGTTTGGTGGCATCAATCAAAAACGCGACAACATCGACATCGTTCAGCTCGAACAGCGCACTTTTATTGAGCTCGGACCCTAGACCGTCCTTGGGCTTGTGGATACCCGGGGTATCGACAAAGACCAGCTGGTAGCCGGGGCGGTTGACGACGGCGCGCATGCGGCGGCGGGTCGTCTGGGCCACCGGCGAGGTGATGGCGACCTTTTTGCCATAGCAGGCGTTGAGCAGCGTTGATTTACCGGCGTTGGGGCGGCCGACCAAGGCCACGAAGCCACTGCGGAAACCGGGCTCAACGTCGCCAAAGCCCGCGAGGCTGTCGTCCTCGTCGCACAGGGCGTCGAGCTCCTCGTCGCTCATGCCCTCAAACGGGTCGAACTCCTCGACTTCCTCATAGGCCTCGGTCGCCTTAGCATCCGGGGACTCGTCGTCCAAAATTTCATCGATAGGCTGCATATTGTCGGACATGGGAATCCCTTTCTAAATAAAGCCGAGCGCGTGGGCAAATACCAGCAAGCCCACAATCGCGGCGGTGATTGAAAGTACGTATACCGAGGCGGCGGCGATGTCCTTGGCGCGTTTTGCCAGCGGATGGAGCTCCTGGGTCGCCAGATCGACAATGGCCTCCATGGCGGTATTGCACAGCTCGCCGTGAATCACCAGGCCGCAGCAGATGATAATCGTGGCCCACTCGGCAATGTCGAGCCCCACGATACAGCCGGCAATGACGGTGCACACGCCCGCTACGAGCATGACCTTAATGTTGCGCTCGGTCTTGACGGCGGTGACGAAGCCCTCCATAGCGTAGGAGAACGACTTTAAAAAGGACGGATGGTCCTTGTTCGATCCGGGAATCATAAACGGCTCCTAGTCGTGGGCATGATTGGTGATGGGGCCGACGTGAACGAGTTTGGGGTCCTCGCCGCGCTCGAGCGCCAGATCGCGCAGGATAGCGTCCTCGCGGGCCTCCATGACCTCGGCCTCGTCGTCCTCGATATGGTCATACCCCAGCAGGTGCAGCATGCCGTGCACGAGCATCAGGCGGCACTCGTCGGCAGGGCTATTGCCAAAGCCGGGGGCCTGACGGGCAATGACCTGCGGGGCCAAGATGATATCGCCGAGCTCGAGCGTCTCGTCGGCGGGAATATCCTCGTCAAAGGCCGAGTCGCATTCAAACGAGAGCACATCGGTGGTGCGGTCGATGCCACGCCACTCGTGGTTGAGCTCGTGCATCTCGTCCTCGTCGACATACGAAAGGGAAATCTCGACTTCACGTTCAACGCCCTCGGCGGCAAGCACAACCTCGCAGATGTGCTCCACCTCCTGCGCGTCGAGCAGCGTATCGAGCTCGGCATCGTTGCTGATCAATACACTCAACGGGACTCCTTTCGGTCGCGCGAGCGCTGCTCACGCACGTCATCATAAGCATCGTATGCCTCGACGATACGACCCACCAGGGCATGGCGCACCACATCGGCGCGCTCCAGGTGTGCAAACGCCACATCGTCGACACGGCCCAAAATCTTCTCAACATCCGCCAAGCCGCCACGGCGACCCACGAGGTCGCGCTGGCTCAGGTCGCCGGTAATCACAAACTTGGAGTTAAAGCCCAAGCGCGTCAGGAACATCTTCATCTGCTCGGGCGTGGTATTTTGGGCCTCGTCGAGCACCACGAAGGCATCACTCAGCGTGCGGCCGCGCATATAGGCAAGCGGGGCGATCTCGATCACGCCGCGCTCCATGAGCTCATCAGTACGCTCGCAATCCATCATGTCAAACAGGGCATCGTAGAGCGGACGCATGTAGGGATCGATCTTTTCCTCGAGGGTACCGGGCAAAAAGCCCAGGTTCTCCCCTGCTTCGACAACCGGACGCGTCAAGATCAAACGGCCCACCTCATGGCGCTTGAGCGCGGCAACGGCGAGCGCCATGGCCAGATAGGTCTTACCGGTACCGGCAGGACCCAAGCCAAAGGTGATGGTATGCGAGCGAATGGCATCCACATAACGCTTTTGCCCGAGCGTCTTGGGACGAATGACGCGACCGCGGTATGAAAGCAGCACGTCATCGCGAAGCGATGTGGCCTCATGCTCACCGTCGCGCAAGACGGCCAGGCAACGCGAGACATCGTCGGCAGACAGGGTACGACCGGCCGCCGCCTCGCGAAAAGCATGTTCGAAAAAGCGAGCCACGAGTTCGACCTCGTCCGGGTCGCCGCTCACGGAGATGCTATCGCCACGGGCGACCACGTGAGCGCGAACCAAACTCTCGAGCGCACGAAGGACGCCGTCGCCGGCGCCCAAAACGCGCGAGGGATCAATTCCCTCGGGTACGGTAAGTCTAATCTTCGAGGCTTCCATGGACCTCCCTGCGCGCATGGACCAAGCCGGAATCATCGACTCCGATGATAGCAACATCGAGCAGGCACGGGGCTGTAAGTCCACAGGCATCGTCAAGACGGGCATGATGGAACGAACCGAGCGTCAGGTTGTCACCATACTCGAGCACGGCACGCTCGACAGTGCCCACGCGACGACGAGCATCGGCAATAGCGAGCTCCTGCGCCGTGTCTCGCATACGACGGCTGCGCTCGGCCATAACCTCGGGCGGCACCTGGTCGGGCATGTCGGCAGCAAGGGTACCGGGACGCTTGCTGTAGCGGAACACGTGCATACGCGAGAAACCCACACGGCGGCACAGCGCCAGCGACTCCTCGAACTCCTCGTCCGTCTCACCAGGAAAACCGACGATGACATCGCACGAAAGAGACGCCTGGGGCAAGTTGGCGCGAATCATACGCACCGTGTCCTCAAAGGCCTCGGCGCTATAGGGGCGTCCCATGCGGTGCAACGTGGCTGTGCAGCCAGACTGCACGGGCAGATGCAAAAACGGGGCGATGCGCTGCGGATAGCGCGCCATGACCTTCAGCAGGCGCTCGGAGATATCCATGGGCTCGACCGAGGAAATGCGCACATGCGGAATAGACGTGCGCTCCATGATCGCCTCGAGCAGCTCATCGATCTCGACATGTTCGTCGGTCGCGCTCTTGCCGTCATAGGCGCCCAGATTCACACCCGTCAGCACCACCTCGGGCACGCCGGCCTCCTGGGCCTCGCGAACTTGCTCGAGCACGGACTCGACCGGAACGGAGCGCTCGGGGCCGCGTGCCTTCCACACAATGCAATAGGTGCAGCGATGGTTGCAGCCGTCCTGAATCTTCACGCCCAGGCGAGAGCGACCGAGCGCGTCGACCACCTCGCCGTCGGTGCAGGCGGGAACGCTATCGGACTCAACGCCCAGCACCTCGCAGACACGTTCGGCGACATCGATCTTGGACGGCTCGGCGATCACGCGATCCGAAAGCTCCAACAGCTCCTCGGGATGCAAATTGACCACGCAACCGGTCACGAGCACATAAGGCTCGTTTGGATGGGCCAGCGCATGACGGACGGCCTTACGGGTCTTGGCCTCGGCCTCGCCCGTAACGGCACAGGTGTTAATGACGATCAGATCGGCATCCTGGGGCTCCACCATAGCAAAGCCCAGGCGCATAAGATCGGCAGTGATACGGTCAGACTCAACCCGGTTGACACGGCAGCCGAGGTTGACGACGGAAATATGGGGTGCGAGCACGCGGGCTCCTTAATCGAGGATATCGTCGAGGGCACTCTTGATACGGTCGGTCACCGACTTCTTACCGGAAGCGACGTCATCGCCCATCTCATCGGCAAAAGCACGGAGCAACTCGCGTTGCTTATTGGAAAGATTGGTGGGAACGACCACGCGCAGTTGCACGATCAGGCGGCCACGCGAACCGCCACCGCCAATGCGCGGCATGCCGTAATTATTGACGCTCACGGTGTCGCCGTACTGGGCGCCGGCGGGAACCGTCACCTTAACGACCTCGTCGGGCATAATGCCCTCGACCTCGATCTCGCAGCCGAGCGCAGCCTGCGCAATCGAGATATCGCTCACGAGGTACAGGTCGTCACCGTTGCGCTTAAAGCGCTCATGGTCGGCAACGCGCACGTTGACAATCAGGTCGCCCGAAGGCTCGCCGCGAAGGCCGGCCTCGCCAAAGCCGCTCACACGCAGCTGGCGACCAGTCGAAACGCCGGCGGGAATATCGATGTCGATCTTTTCGTGCGAAGGCGTGCGGCCCTGACCGTCGCAGGTCTCGCAGGGATGGTCGATAACCGTGCCCTCGCCATGGCAGTCGGGGCAAGGCGAGGAAGACTGAACCTGGCCCAAAAACGATCGCTGAACCGTCGTGACGTAGCCCGTACCGTGGCAGCGACCGCACTGCTTTTCCTGTGCACCCTCGGCCCTACCGGTACCGTTGCAGTCCTCGCAGGGAGCAAGGCGATCATAGCTGATCGTCTTTTTGCAGCCGAGCGCCGCCTCCTCGAGCGTCACCGAAAGCGAGATGGCCATGTCACGTCCGCGACGACGCTCACGACGGCTGCGGGCGCCACCACTGGCGCCACCGCCAAAGAACGACGAGAACAGGTCGTCCATG
>CABQHR010000142.1 GCA_902463875.1 uncultured Collinsella sp. | reverse complement strand
ACCTCGGGCAGGTTATGCTCGCGACGGTACTGCTCAAGGTAGTCGATAAGATCGATCGTGCGGCGAAGCACCACGTCGAGCGGAATAACCTTGCCGATCTGATAGGGGTCCTTGGTGGGGTCGACCATCAGCAGGTCAAAGCCTGCCTCCATGTCGGCGACGAAGGACTTGCGGGCGAGCTCCATGGCCTCGTCCTCGGGCAGGTGGGCGTTACGCTCCTCGTCGCGCTGCCACGGGCCGCCGTGATCGCGGCACAGGTAGTACGGACCGGTGTAACCCACCTCGTCGGCAACCTTCTTGATGTCGGCGGCAAAGCGCGTCTGGTCCCAACCGTTGACGTAGCCGGCGCCCATCTCGTCCATATCGACCTGGTTGCGGCTGGCGATAAACATGGGCGGGAAATCCTCGTCCTTGGCAAGCTCGAACACGGCCTGAATCAGGTTGGGGCTCATGGGGCCAATGCCGACCATGGTTGCGTGATCGCCGCTATCCTGCAGCTTGAGCATGCCCTGAACGGCCTGGCGGATGGTGAGGTTGGACATTTTGTTCTCCTTCTCCAGAGGATTTTTGACAAAAGTTCCCTGGGACCCAGATGTGGGCCCTATCAGTACGGATGGATTTTGTTGTGTAGGGGCGGTTGTGCGGAGTCAAATCCATCCCTCCGCACAACCGGAGTCCTTAAAGGTTTACTTGGCCTGCTTATCGAGCGTGGGCTTCATCGCAATCAGGATTGCAGCGGCGACCACGGAGCCAATCACGATGTCCAGGCAGAACAGCGCGACGTTGTTGGTGGCCAGGGCGACGATAAAGCCACCGTGCGGAACGTAGCAGTCGATGCCCTGGAAGGCGGCAAGCGCCGCGCCCACGGCAGAGCCGATGCAGATGCCGGGCAGGGTGCGGCCAAGATCCTTGACCGCGAAGGGGATAGCGCCCTCGGTAATGCCGATGCAGCCCATGAACAGCGCGGAGATGCCCATCTGACGGTCAGCGTCATCGAACTTGTTCTTGGCGATGAGCGCGGCGAGACCACAGGCGATCGGGGGAATGGCGACGGCGACGCGGAACATACCGTTGGGGCCGTAGATGCCGGAGGCCATGATGGCCATGGTAAAGGTCGAAGCGGTCTTGTTGATGGGGCCACCCATATCGAAGGCGGTCATAACACCAATGACCAGGCCCAGGACGACGGCGGAACCGCCCTGCAGGCTACCGAGCACGCTGGTGAGCCAATCCATCACAAAGCCAAGCGGCGTGGCCAGGATGTAGATGTAGGCCATGCCCAGGACGAGCGAGGTCAGAATCGGGATGATCAAAATCGGCATGATGGTCTGAATGGTGTTGTTGACCTTCCAGGTCTTCATCCAGCGGACAAAGTAGCCGCAGATAACCGCCATGATCATGGCACCCAAGAAGCCGGTCGAAACGCTGTTGCCGCTCGGGGTGACGACGGCGTTGTTAACCAAGTAGCCCAGGACGAAGCCAGGGGCAAGCGCGGGCTTGCCGGCCATCGAGTAGGAGATGTAAGCCGCAAGCACCGGGATCATCATGGAGATGCCGGCCATGCCGATGGTGTTAAGACTCACCATCAGCGGGTTCGTAACCTCCATGCCGTTGGCGCCGGCGGTACCGGATGCCAGCGAGAAGGCGAGAAACACGCCGCCGATAACGACGATGGGGATAAAATAGGAAACGCCGGTATTGAATGCATTGAGCAGCGTCTTGCCAGGATCGGCAAAGATAGACTGCTTGGACGCCGGTGTCGGGGCCTGCGGGGCAGCGGAGACGGCCTTCTTCTCTGCCTTGGCCTCGGCCTTGGGCGCGTCAACGGTGCCACCCGTCGCCTTGATGATCTCAACGGCCTGGTCGATGATCTTTACCGGATCGGCGATTACATCCGAGGTGCCGACCTTCAGGAACTTGCCCTCGGCCATCTTCTGCTCAAAACGGTCCTCGTTCTCGACACCCACGTCGACGGACTCCAGGACCAGGTCGGCGGAGTCCACGTCTTCCTGCGTGAGCTCATTCTCGATACCCAGGCCACCCTGAGCCTCGACCTTGCACTCGATGCCACGGGCGGCGCATTCATCCTGAATCGCCTTCTGGGCCATATACGTGTGGGCGATACCCACAGTACAGGCGGCAACGCCTACGATCTTCATTGCTTCCCTCTTTTCATAGAGTTGCGTGCGCAAGACACCGTTTGCGGAGGCCTCCGGAGCATCCCCTGCCGTTTGGACTTGCTGTCTTTTCGACAAGAACAATATAGGTGCTCGTTTTTCTTAATGCCAGCTTATTTCGGTAAACGCGCAGGTCAGAGCGTTGGTTATGCGATTTAGTTATGCGTTTAACCAAAAATGAATCCTGCGATTTTGCCCTCGATTTCAAAAGTCAAGAAGTATTTGATTTTCTCGGTAGACGGCAGATGCGCATGCCGGTCACAAATTTCGACCCCACCCGTATGCCGCATTTGTTGCATACTCATATGAAAGGAAAAAGCCGCTCACCGAAGCGTATCCTTCACCAAGACTCAAAGTCATCATGTTGGAAAATGCTCATCTGTCGGAAGGAGTCGCTGTGGCAAAACAGCGCGTTACGATCGCAGACGTCGCTCGAGAGGCGGGAACCTCGACGGCAAGCGTCTCGTATTACCTCAACGACAAACGAGAAAAGCTTAGCGAGAAGACGCAGAACAAAATCGCGCGCGTCATCAAGGAGCTGGGATACGTCCCCAACGCCCAGGCGCAAACACTCACCGGCAAACAGACCCACGTCATTGCCATCATCATTTTGGATAACACCAACAAATGGGCGGGGCTCGTTCTCAATGGCATGGAGCAGGTCATGCTCCCCGCGGGCTACCAGACGGTCGTTTGCACGAGCAACTTTAACCCCGAGACCGAGCTCATGTACGTCGACAAGATGCTCTCGCTGGGCGTCGATGGCTTTATCATCCAGCCCACGGCAAACTTCAAAGCCGTGCATGACCGCATTAGACGCGCCGGCAAGCCGGTCGTCTTTTTCGATGCGGCCATCTATAGCCCAGGTACCAGCTGGATCAAAACCAACCTTTACGACGGCGTGTACAACGCCACACAGGCACTCCTCGACGCCGGCTACGAAGATTTCTTTTCCATTGCCGCCAACATGACCGAAATGCGCACCCGCATGGAGCGTTTTCAGGGGTATGCCGAGGCGCTGGCAGCGAACGGGCAGCTCTACAAAGCGATTCCCATCGATCACAACAAGCCGTCAATCAACGAGCTCACCGAATACTTTAAATTCAAGTTCAATCCCGCCAAGCGAACCCTTATCTTCGTGCAAAATCAGTGGGCACTTCCCCGTGTCTACAAGGCCCTCCAGCCAATGGCCCATCTGCTTCCGCAGCAAATCGGCCTTTTGGGACTCAACTGCGAAGACTGGACTAATCTCACCACACCGACCGTCTCCACCATCATCGAGCCCGTCGACCAAGAAGGTCGCGAAGCAGCCGAGATGCTGCTCGCCCTACTTGACGGAAGCAGCGAACCCGGCGAGCAGCGCATTCTCGAGTGCAAGCTCAACTGGCTCGACTCCACCTCGATCTAGACCGCGGGACAAATGAATCAGTAGCGTTTGTCTCAAATCTTAAGTATTTGTTCGACAGAACGGCCCCTGCCGGCTCCTGCTAGACTGGTAGATTCCCAACCGTCCATCCAGGAGCCTCCATGTCGCGCAAGTCCGCCTACAAGCAAGTACTTTCCATCGGCACCGCCGTGGTGCTGGGGTTTGCGCTGTTCACAGGGTCGCTCGACGGGGCGCCCAAGCTGTTGTCGCCGCAAAGCGATGAGCAGGCAGCGGCTCTGGCCGAGAAGCAAGACGAGAGTCCCAGCCGCACCGACGACGAGGCGGACCTGGCTGCCCGACTCGAATCGGGAACAGCGAGCTCCTCGGACTCTCAAAATAGCCAAGACTCTGGCGATGGCTCCGATTCCGCCGCAACCGACACCGGCGACGGCGCTTCCGCGGACAGCGCCGCCACCCCCATCGACGAGGTCGAAAACCCCGACCTCAACCGCGCCCGCGGTGTTTATCTCAGCAGCATTCCCGACTACGCCGGCAACCCCTATGTTGCCCTTCGCGCCGACAGCACGCACCCGCTCGGCACGCCATCATTCACACTCGATGAATACGAGCGCGCTACAGAAGAGGGTTGCTTTAAGAAGTTCTCCAAGCTCGACAGCCTGGGCCGCACCCGCAAAGCGCTTGCCTGCGTGGGCCCCGAATCACTCGGTCAAGGCGAGCGCGGCGATATCTCGCGTATCCATCCCGCTGGATGGCGCCAGCAGCGCTACGACTTTATTCCGGGCCAGAGCCTCTACAACCGCTGTCACCTCATCGCCTGGTCGCTCTGCGGCGAAAACGCCAACCGCAAGAATCTCCTCACCGGCACGCGTTATCTCAACGAGACGGGCATGCTGCCGTTTGAAGAGCAGATTCTCGGCTACATCCGCGACACGGGCAACCATGTGCTCTACCGCGTCACGCCCATGTATAACGAAGAGGAACTTGTCTGCCGTGGCGTGCGCCTTGAGGCGCAATCGGTCGAGGACCACGGCAAGACCCTCTGCTTCCACGTATATTGCTACAACCTGCAGCCGCACGTGCAGATCGACTACGCCACCGGTCGCAACCAGGCATCCGGAGACCAGTGCCGACCGCGCCACCCGTAACCCAAAGATGATCTGTTTTCCTCCGTCCCCAGGGATCAAAAAGGGCCGCCCTGGGTTACCCAGGGCGGCCTTTTCGTCAGCACCTACATTGCAGGCAAAATCACACGC
>CABQHR010000141.1 GCA_902463875.1 uncultured Collinsella sp. | reverse complement strand
CGAGCAGCTTTTTGTGCGCATCCTTGCCGCGCGTGGAATCGGCATCCATGCGAATAATGGCGACATCCTCGGGAAGCATCTGATGCAGTGCGTCCTCGATCTGCTGCGTGCCCAGGCCCATTTTTGCCAGGTAACGGCTGCCGCACTTGGGACACCGACTCGTGGGCGCCGGATAGGGCTGCACGCGCCAGGACGATCCGCAGGTGTGGCACTGCAGCGTGTGCGTGCGCTCGTGGTATGTGAGCGCGGTGGAGCAGTGGTTGCAGGTGGGCACGCAACCGCATTCGCGGCACATCAGAAACGGCGCAAAGCCGCGACGGTTGTGCAGCAACACGGCCTTTTCGCGTCGCTCTACAACGCGCTCCAGACCTTCCATCAGCGGTTTTGAGAACATGGAGCGGCTACCGTGTGCGAACTCGCGGCGCAGGTCGGCAATGCGAACCGTGGGCAGAACCGCGTGCCCCGGGCGCTCGGGCATCTCGACGCGCGTCCAGGTGGCGCCGCCGAACGTGCCGCGGTGGCAGCGGTCGAGGGCCTCGGCCGAGGGCGTTGCGGAGCCCAGCACGAGCGGGCACCGATAGCGGCGCGCCATCTCGGCAGCCACCTCGCGCGCATGGTAGCGCGGGCTGGAACCCTGCTTGTAGCTGGTCTCGTGCTCCTCGTCGATGATGATGAGGCCCAGGTCGCTGAGCGGGCAAAAGAGCGCCGAGCGGGCGCCGACCACCACGCGCGCGGCACCGCTGGCGACCATATCCCACTGGTCCAGACGCTCACCAGCCGAAAGACGCGAGTGGAACACGGCGACCGTCTCGCCAAAGCGCGAGCGGAAGCGGCCGACAGTCTGGGCCGTCAGCGAAATCTCGGGCACGAGCACGCAGGCCGAACGGCCGGCCGCCAGCACGCGCTCAATCGCCGAAAGATAAACCTCGGTTTTGCCGGATCCGGTGACGCCATCGACAAGGACCACGTCGCCATGTGCGTCCAGGCGAGCGCGCTCAATCTGCGCGAGGGCCTGCTGCTGGCCGTTGGTAAGCGAGACCGGCGCTTTGCCGCTCGCGGAGGACAGCGTGGTCTGCTCGCTGCAGCCACGCCACGCACGGCGCTCCTCCACAACCACGACGCCGCGTTTTTCAAGCGCCTTGATGGTCGCCGACATGCTGTTGTAGAGCAGGTTGAGATCGCGCGTCGTGACCGGTCCGCACTGGAGTGCCTCGATGAGCTGACGCTGACGGACCGCGGTCTTGGGTGGCGCGTAGTCGAAACCCTCGGGCGTGAGCATGACCCAACGGTTTTTGATGGGTTTGACGGCGGGGCGCTCAACGGTCCACAAGCCGTCGCCGCCCTTGACCACACGCGGGTTTCCACCCGGTGGCAAGAACAGACGCAGGCACTCGGAAAGCGTTGCGACGTACTCGCGGCTCATCCAACGCGCAATGCGTGCGGCCTCGACGGTAAAGAGCGGCTTGCTGAGGATAGCCTCGATAGGCTTGATGCGCGCGGGGTCGAGAGCGTCGTTACCTTGCAGGTTGGCCAGCTCGGGCGCGATATCGACGATGTAGCCCGCGGCCGCACGGTTGCCAAAATGAACCAGGACGGTGGAGCCGATCTGGGCATCGTTGGCGAGCGACCGCGGAATGCCATAGGCGAATGGCTCAGACAGCGCACGGGTGGGAATGTCGAGGACTACGCTCGCGTAAGCGGCAATGGGTTCGGGCGCAGGCTCGGGCTGAGCCGGGGCGGCGGCAGGGGGCGCGGACTTCGGAGCTTCCTCCGGTTCAGGCGAACCAAACAGTGATAGTTGCTCGGCCATGGCCTCTGTACCTCCCATCCCATACGTCTTTAGAAACAAGAGCCCCGCTCAGGTGAACGGGGCTCGGATACATACGTTTGCGCAGCTGCTACAGCGCCATCGTGCGGGCGCGGTCGATGCGCGCCAGGCAGTCGTCGCGGCCGACGAGCGCCATGGTCTCGCCCAGTGGAGGGCTCACCATGTTGCCGCAGACGGCGACGCGCACGGCCTGGAACACCACGCGCTTCTTAAGGTCCATCTGCTCGGGCAGCGGCTCAAGCGCGGCGTCGATGGCCTCGGCAGTCCACTTGTCCACGCCCTCGAGCGCGGCCTTGGCGGCATCCAGAATGGCGCCCATGCCTTCCTTAGCCAGGCCCTTGTTGACGGATTTCTCGTCATACTCGAGCGTCTCGGCCGTAGCGAAGATGGGAGCGGCGACGGTCACGGCGTCGGCCGGCATCTTGGTGCGCGGCTTGACGATAGCGGCAAGCGCGTCGATCCAGTCCTCGCCGTACTCGACGTTGCCCTCGATGAGGCCTGCCTCGTGCAGCTCGGGGACCATGATCTCGTCGGCAAACTGAGCATCGGACATGCCATTGATGTACTCGGCGTTGACCCAGTCGAGCTTCTTGGGATCGAAGGTCGCTGGGTTCTTGGAGATGCGGTCGAGCGAGAACTTGCTGGCCAGGACATCGCGCGGGATGATCGTGGTCTCGCCGTCGAGCGACCAGCCGAGCAGCGCCAGGTAGTTGACGAAGGCGTCGGACAGGTAACCGGCGTCGCGGTACTCCTCCACCGAGGTGGCGCCGTGGCGCTTGGAGAGCTTCTTGCCGTCGGCGCCCAGAATCATGGAGATGTGGGCGAACGTGGGCACGGGCGCGCCGAGGGCCTCGTAGACCATGACCTGACGCGGGGTGTTGGACAGGTGGTCGTCGCCGCGGATGACATGGGTGATCTTCATCATGGCGTCGTCGACGACGGTCGCGAAGTTGTACGTGGGCGTGCCATCGGAGCGGAAGATGACAAAGTCGTCGAGCTCCTTGGCGTCGAAGGTCACCTCGCCGTGGACGGCATCGTGGATGACGACGTCGCCACGGTCCTCGGGCACCTTGATGCGTAGGACGTAGGGCTCGCCGGCCTCGATGCGGCGACGGGCCTCCTCGGGATCAAGATCGCGGCAGCGGCGCTGATAGCCCTGGAAGGGGTCCTTGCGCTCCTGCGCGGCCTTGCGGTCGGCATCGAGCTGCTCCTTGGTGCAGAAGCAGGGATAGGCCTTGCCCTCGTCCCAAAGCTTCTGGGCGGCCTGCTTGTACAGGTCCAGGCGCTCGGTCTGGGCATAGGGACCATAGTCGCCGCCCACCTCGGGACCCTCGTCCCAGTCCAGGCCCAGCCAGCGCATGGCTCGCAGGATGATCTGCGTGTTCTCGTCGGTGGAACGGGTGGGATCGGTGTCGTCGATGCGCAGGATGAACGTACCGCCGTTTGCGCGGGCGAAAGCCCAGTTATAGATAGCGGTGCGGGCGCCGCCGATGTGCAGCTTGCCCGTCGGTGAGGGTGCAAAGCGGACGCGAACGTCTGATGCCATGGAAATCTCCTCGATTGCAGGATGGATGTCTAACCGCATCAGTATAAAGCAACAAAGCAACCTCCGCACAAAGGGCACCGACCCACTCATTGGGGACAGACTTAAATGACCACCCAATAAGCACCCGGCTACTCATTTAAGTCTGTCCCCAATGAGTAGGTGCGGAAAGGGTGTGAATGTTTGATTTACGCGCTATGATGTGCCCTTGCATAGAGAGCCCGGCGGAATGGTAACGGTCGCCGGGACACGTTTTTGAAAGGACAATCATGTCAGAAAAACTTCGTTCCATCCCGCCCCAACACGGGTCCTTTGTTTTTACGTCGGAGTCGGTGACCGAAGGTCATCCCGATAAGATCGCTGACCAGATCAGCGACGCCGTCCTCGACGCAATCCTCGCCAAAGAAATAGAGCTCCAGGAGCAGGGCTACATCGCCCCCAACGGCGTGCCTGCCAACGTGGAGAACGTCCGCTGCGCCTGCGAGACCCTCGTGACCACCGGCACCGTCATCGTCGCCGGCGAGATTCGCACCCAGGCCTACGTCGACGTACAGGAAATCGCCCGCGGCGTTATCCGCCGCATTGGCTACAACCGCGCCAAGTTCGGTTTTGACTGCGACACCTGCGGCGTCATGAGCCTCATCCACGAGCAGTCGCCCGATATCGCCCAGGGCGTCGACGAGTCCTTCGAGACCCAGACCGGCGCTACCACCGACCCGATCGACCTGATCGGTGCCGGCGACCAGGGCATGATGTTCGGTTATGCCTCCAACGAGACCAAGACCCTCATGCCCATGCCGCACTACCTGGCGAGTCGCCTAGCCGAGCGCCTGGCCGCCGTGCGTCACGACGGCACCCTCGCCTATCTGCGTCCCGACGGCAAGACCCAGGTCACCGTGCGCTACGAGGAAGGCAAGCCAGTCGAGGTCACGACCATCGTCATCTCCACGCAGCACGCTGCCGAGATCGAGGACATGGGCAAGATCAAGGCCGACCTTATCGAGCACGTCATCACCCCGGTCATGGCCGCTGAGAACATGCCGTGGGACAACGCGGACATCTACGTGAACCCCACCGGTCGCTTTGTCGTGGGCGGCCCCATGGGCGACACGGGCCTCACCGGCCGCAAGATCATCGTCGACACCTACGGTGGCTACGGCCGTCACGGCGGCGGTGCCTTTAGTGGCAAGGACTGCACCAAGGTCGACCGCTCCGCCGCGTATGCCGCGCGCTGGGTAGCCAAGAACGTGGTCGCCGCCGGTCTGGCCGACCGCTGCGAAGTCGAGCTTGCCTACGCCATCGGCGTTTCCAAGCCCCTCTCAATCATGGTCGACACCTTCGGTACCGCACATGTTGCCGAGGACAAGATCGTTGAAGCCGTAGAGAAGACCTTTGACCTGCGCCCGGGTGCAATCATCCGCGACCTAGACCTGCGTCGCCCCATCTACGAAAAGACGGCAGCCTACG
>CABQHR010000140.1 GCA_902463875.1 uncultured Collinsella sp. | reverse complement strand
GCATCGCCAGCGTGCGTGAGCTTTCGGAGCGCGTCGGCGTGATGATGGATCTTTGTGGTCAGCACGAGCACCAGCGCTTGCTCGATCCGGCGCATCATGTTGCCATGGTCGATGCCTGGGCTGGGCGCGCAGCGCTTGAGGCGCTCGAGAAGTATCGCACCTGTTTTAAGGCTTCGCGTGACGCCGCCAAGGAGCTTCGCCGTGTGGAGGAAGCCTCGCGTGCGCAGGGGAGCCGTGTCGAGGAGGCGCGCTTTGCCCTCGAGCGTATCGGCGAGGTCGACCCCAAGCCGGGCGAGTATGAGGAACTCGAGGAACTGCTGCCGCGCTCCGAACATGCCGAGGTACTGGTCGCCACTGCTAACGATGCCCATGCATCACTTGCCGCCGAAGGGGGAGCGCTCGATGCCGTGAACAGCGCCGTGGCAGAGCTTTCCCGTATGGCTACCGTCGATCGCAAACTGGGCGACATTGCCGATGCGCTTTCGGATGCCTGCATCTCCCTTGAGGATAGCGCGAACGAGCTTCGTGCCTATCGCGATGGCGTCGCCTTCGACCCCCGCGAGCTCGCTCGCATGCGTGAGCGGTATTCCGACCTCAAGGGCCTGTTGCGTCAGTGGGGTCCCACCATGGACGATGTTTTTGCTATGCGCAATCGCTCGCAAGAACTGTTGTCCCTGGTCGATGATGGCGTTGAACAGATCAAAAAGGCGCGTGAATCACTTGGTGCTGCTGAGCGCGAGTTGTTTGCCGCTGCCAAGGCGCTTAAGCGCGCTCGCAATACGGCGGCCCCGCGCTTCTGCCACGAGGTTGGTCGTCAGATGGCACGCTTGGAGATGGGCGGCGCCGAGCTCGTTTGGGAGTCGCGTGATCTTCCGCGCGCCGAGTGGACGCTGGCGGGTCCTTCGAGCTATGAGCTTTTGTATCGCAGCGGTGCCGGCTTGACGCCGCGACCCCTGCGCCGAATTGCGTCGGGCGGTGAGCTCAGCCGTGTTATGCTGGCGAGCAAGGTGGTCTTGGGTAATGCTGACGGCGTCGACACACTGGTATTTGACGAGGTCGATGCCGGTGTCGGTGGCTCCACGGCGCGTGCACTCGCGGGCGTGCTGGCAGATCTTGCCGCGACGCATCAGGTGATAGTCGTTACGCACCTGGCGCAGGTCGCCGTTATGGCCGATAAGCACTACGTGGTGAGCAAGGAACCCGGCGATGTTCCCCAGACGCATCTGGACGAGGTAGCCGGCGAAGCGCGTACCGCCGAGATCGCCCGCATGCTCAGCGGCGATCAGTCCGAGGCAAGCTTGGCCCACGCAAAGCAGATGCTCGAAGAAGTTCGAGGCTAGGTCGTATCAGCGGTGTTGGTGGGACAAAATAGACTGAAATTTTGTCCCACTACGCGTTTTACTCAACGACCTTATCCGGCTGGATGAGCTCCTCGTAGTAGCTGATATGTTCGCGAGCGTCTTCAATCTCGGGCAGCAGGAAGTTGTAGATGACTTCGATGATCATCGTGGCGCTGATCTTGGAGAACGCAAAGTCGCCCGTCGTCAGCAGCGCTTCATGGTTGACGGTATTAAAAGTGTAGTCTGCCAGGCGCGCGAGTGGAGACTTGCTGTCGCTGCTGATGACGACTACGGTGGCACCGCAGTCGCGAGCCGCTTTTGCCATGCGATTCAGTCGGCGCGATTTGCCGGAGTTTGAGATGAGCACGATGACGTCGCCGGGGCGTAGCGTGAGCGCAAACCCGATCGAGGTCTCGCTGATGGTGCTCGCCATGCAGCGAAGGCCCAGCTGCGAAAACTTAAATGTCGCATCGAGCGCGACCGCGTTCGTATTGCCCACAGCCGCAAACTCAATAACCCCTGCATGCTTAAGGGCATGTACAACAGCCGCCAGCGTATCGTGGTCGATCCCGTCGATGGTCGCATTAAGCTCGCTCACCTTGGCAGCCAGGATGTTCTTAAGGCTCTGCTCCATATTGTCGAGTGAGACTTCGTCAGTCAGGCCCTCGTTGCGCTGGCTTTCCAAATCCCTCGCCAGCGAAAACTGAAAGCTGCGGAAGCTGCCAAAGCCAAGCTTGCGGCAGAAGCGCGAAACGGTCGCCTCGGACGTGGCGGCGGCGCGCGAGAGCTGAGCCGCCGTGAGGCGTGGCGCCTCGGACTGGTGCTCCAATATATAGTCGACAATGCGCTGCTCTGACTCGCTGTATCCCTGATGGGTACTAATGAGGGAAAGTGCGCTCTTGCTACTATCGGTCATGGATGGCTCCTGGTTGGCATGAAAAATGGACTCGTTTGTAATGTCATAGTATAGGGGGATTTTCAATTACAAGATACACCTTGCCGTTTCAAGTGTTGATGGTAAACTTTCACCTACCGTTTACGGTTATGAAAGAACCTTTCACCGGAGAATTGCGCCTTGTCTCTTCTCACGCGGACGGTAGGTTGGTATCTTTCAGTTGTGGAAAAGCGCGCAAGGACGCGCGTGTAGGGGAGCGCCTGCGGGCGCAAAACTTAAAAAGGAGGGACACATGGCTAAGTTTGACATCATCGCCGCCACCGGTTGCCCGACCGGCATTGCGCACACCTTCATGGCGAAGGAGGCGCTGGAGAAGGCAGCTGCCGAGCGCGGTCTGACCATTAAGGTCGAGACCCATGGCCAGGTCGGTGTCGAGAACGAGCTCACCAAGAGCGAGATCGCTGGTGCCAAGGCCGTCGTCGTCGCAGCCGACAAGGATGTCCAGGCGGAGCGTTTCGCCGGTAAGCCTATGGTTTCCGTTGGTGTTTCCAAAGCCCTGTCTGTCGAGGCCGCCGGTAAGCTGATCGACCGCGCGCTCGCCGCCAAGGGTGACGACACGGTTGCTGCCGCTGCCGATGTCGAGGACGAGGTCGAGGAGAAGGAGTCTATCGGCCACGTCATCTACAAGCACCTCATGAACGGCGTCAGCCACATGCTGGTCTTCGTCGTTGCCGGTGGTGTCCTGACCGCCGTCTCGTTCCTGTGGGGCATTACGTCCTTCGATTCGACGGCGTCTGACTACAACAGCTTTGCTGCGATGCTCAAGATCATCGGCGGCATCGCCATGAACCTCATGGTTCCCGTGCTTTCTGCCTACATTGCCGAGTCCATCGGTAAGCGTCCGGCGCTCGTCCCTGGTTTTGTCGCCGGTATGATCGCCATTCAGGGCCTGCCTGTTAACGCCGAGACCGGCATGATCGACGCCGGTGGCGCCGGCGTGGGCTTCGGCTTCCTGGGCGGCATCGTCGGCGGCTTCCTCGCTGGCTATGTCATTCTGCTGCTCGAGAAGGTTTTTGCCGGTCTGCCCAAGAACCTGGACGGCCTCAAGGCCATCTTCCTGTACCCGCTGTTCTCGACGGCTATCGTCGGCCTGGTCATGCTCGGCATTTCGGGCCCCATGGCTGCCATCAACACCGCCATGATGGACTTCCTCAAGGGCCTGTCCGCCTCTGGCGCCGTTGTCCTGGGTCTTGCCATCGGCTGCATGTGCGCCTTTGACATGGGTGGCCCGGTCAACAAGGCTGCTTACGTCACCGGTACTGCTATGCTCACCGAGGCACTGGCTGCTGGCGTTGGCACCGATACCTACAACTTCGGCACCAACTTCATGGCTGCCGTCTCCGCTGCTTGCATCGTTCCGCCGCTGATCACCACCTTCGCCGTCGTCGTCGGCAAGAAGTACTTCAGCCAGGAGGATCACGATGCCGGTGTCGTCAACCTCATTCTTGGTTGCACCCACATCACCGAGGGCGCCATTCCGTTCATGACCAAGAACATCTGGCCCGTCATGCCCATCATGATGCTCGGTTCCTCTATCGCTTCGATCCTGACCATTATGTTCAACGTTCACGATCCGGCGCCTCACGGCGGCTTCCTGGTCCTGCCCGTTGTCGAGAACGGTCCGCTGTGGGTCCTCGCGATCCTCATCGGCGCTGTGGTCGGTGGCATCCTGTTCGTGGCCTTCAAGAAGTACGACTTCGAGAAGAATCAGAAGGCCGCTCCTGTAGCCAAGCCGGTTGAGGCTTCCAAGGCTGCTGCCGTTGAGGCCCCTAAGGCCGAGGCTGCCGACTTCGTGAAGGTCGAGAATGTCTTTGTCGCCGAGGACTTCGCTTCTCGTGACGAGGCTCTGAGCTTCGTTTCCAACCAGGCTGTCAAGGCTGGTATCGCCAACGACGCCGACGCCGTGATGAACGCCTTCCTGGCCCGCGAGGCCGAGGGCACCACGGGCATGATGGAGGGCTTCGCCATCCCGCATGCTAAGTCCGACGCTATTACCGAGGCTGCCGTCATCGTCGTTAAGGACGAGTCCGGCGTGACCGGTTGGGATACCATGGACGGCGCTCCCGTCAACGTGGCCATCGCTCTGCTCATCCCTGGTGCACAGGCTGGCACCACGCACCTCAAGATCCTGTCCAAGGTCGCCGAGGCGCTCATGGACGAGGACTTCCGTGCCACCGTCAAGGGTTCCACCGACGCCGCCGAGATCGCCAAGACGATCAACGCCCGCCTGGTCTAATTCCGCAGTACGCGAATAACATCGCCCCCTGTAACAGAGGCGAGGACTCCCTACGGGTCCTCGCCTTTTTTCATACCACCCGGCACTCAGGGACGTTCCTTTTCTGCCGGCACCCCGGGACACTCCTTAGTCCCCAACAGGGCATAAATAGCCCTCATCGACTGAATCACCCACGCGAACAATAATTCAGCCAGAATTCCTTTTGCACGATATTTCTTGGACGGAAGCATGTTCCCGCAGCTCGCCTGCCGGGCGGGGCGGTTAAGTTTGTCGCGAGTTCCGCACGCAAAGGAAAGCACTTAATGTGCTTTCCGTCTTGCGCAGG
>CABQHR010000139.1 GCA_902463875.1 uncultured Collinsella sp. | reverse complement strand
GCGGGTGGTTTCTGATGCGGCGCGCCGCGCGCCCCGCACAGGCTAAAGCCTTTAAACAAGGGGCGGAGATGCAGCAAACGCATGCACCTCCGCCCTTTTCGCATCAAACAATTACGCCGGTAAACCGGGCCGCAACGTCAGCGTTATCCACGCTGCGGACCTGCCGCCGCCACGAGCGGCTCTAGCCCCAGCTCGCGCGCGTAGTCTTCCTGCGTAAAGACTTCGACCAGTTCAAACGTATCGGCCGCATCGTCAAACGCAAAATGCAGCACTGAGCAGTTGCCCGGCACGCGTTCGCGCTCGTCGGCCGCCGCGCCCCGCACGTGGTCCAAAAACTCCTTGATAGCTGAGCCATGACTTACCGCGAGCACGCACGTATGGTCCGGACGCTGCATAAGATCGGTCAGCGTCGCCACCATGCGCGTGCGCACCTGGATCTGGCCCTCGCCGCCAAACTGCCGATAGAAGTCGCGCCACGGGCGCTCGGGCATAAGCATCACGCGCTCGGCCTCAAAGTCGCCAAAGAACCACTCACGCAGGCCGTCCAGGCGCTCGTACGCCAAGCCCGGCCACAAGTTGGCGATAGTCTGCTCGGTGCGATGAAGCGTAGAGGTGTAGGCATGATCGGGCTCAATGCCGCGCGCACGTAAAAACATGCCGGCGCGCGCCGCCTGGTCGCAACCCAGCTGCGTAAGCGGCGAGTCACTCCACCCCTGAATGATACGCTTAAGGTTGAATATCGTCTGTCCATGACGGACCAGATACAGATCTTTATTCATAGGGGTCCTTTCGTTCGTTACCAACCCAAGAGCGAAAACGCCCCGTCGCAATAGCCAAAATGAAGCACGGCACCGTTGTCGGGTAGCTCTCCCCCGCCAGTCACATACTCAAGAAACTCCTGGCAGGCTGAGCCGTGGGAAACCGCCAGCACGCAGTCGTGCTGCGGCCGGGCCATAATACGGGACAGCGCCGCGACCATGCGCGACTGAAGCTGCACTTCCGACTCGCCGCCAAAGGCCACCGGATAATCGCCCCAGGGCTGCGGCGGCATCTCGCGATTTGATGTGCCCTCCAGCGAGCCAAAATGCCACTCACGCAGGTCATCGACCAGCTCAATGGAACGGCCCTCGCCAACGATAAGCTCGGCCGTATGCCGCGCCCGGCCCAACGGCGAGGAATACACATGATCAAAGGCCACGCCACGCGCCGCAAACGCCGTACGCGCCGTCAGCGCCTGCTCGCGCCCGCGCGCCGTAAGCGGCGAATCGTGCCAGCCCTGCAAAATGCTCTGCACATTGAGCTCAGTCTGCCCATGCCGCACCAAATACAGATCTGCCACACGCCCTCCCCTCGTACCACCACAAAGGGGACAGGCACCTTTGTGGTGGTTTACCGTCTGATCACGCCGCGGTGACGCTCAGCTACACCAGCACGTCGGCGAGCGAACGCTTGGGTACGTGGTGCACCTGTGCCTCGTCGCGCCAATAATTGATGGAGCCATCGGGGTTGGAATCGATCGCATCGATCACCTGTATCTCGGCCGGAACGCCAAAGGCCATGATCAGTTTGAGCTCATACTTGTCGTTATCGAGCCCCATGGCATCGATCGCATGGGGCGTAAAGGCCTTGAACATGCAGGCTGCCACCTCGGGCGTAGCGCTGCGGGCGGCGAGCATCATCGTCTGCGCGGCAATGCCCGTGTCGACCTCAGTAATGGGAGCGACAGGCTTGCCCGGAACGGCGCGCTCGGCCAGAATCGCGATGTAGCCGGTCGGGCGCTCGCCCTCGGCAGGACCCGGCCAATCCTTGAGCGCACCGGCCCATGCAAGCTCGTCAAATACACGCGCGCAGTCCTCTGCACCGCTTACCACATGAAAACGCAGACGCTGAGCATTGGCACCGCAGGGAGCCAGGTGCGCCAGTTCCGCCAGCTCGAGCAAAAACTCGCGCGGCACGCGCATGGACTCGTCAAAGCGACGGCACGTACGGGCACGACGGACCAGCGCATCAAACGCTTCCAGACCGAGCTTTTCGCAGCCCTGCTTTGCCATCGATTCTGCGCTTACCGGCGCTGCGGGAACTGCTTCGTTCATAGGGACCCCCAATTCAAGCCAATTGTCTTTAGGAAAATCTAACCTAAAACGTAGGCAATAACGAACAGGGCTGCAATGTTCTACACCTGTTGAATAGAAAATCGCGACGTGGGGAACAACGGAAACAATTCGGGACCTTTGGGTTACGTTTCGCCCTCCCCGACCCATACGCCAGCGCCTTTAAGCGATACTGGTTGTAACGATCAAGGCTTACGCCGCACGGAAAGGAGACATTATGGGCATCTTTAAGAACGATGACCAAAAATCGAGCCAGTTTGGATTTGACGAGAAAAGCATGGCGGGCAAAGCCGTCAAGGCCGTACGCTGGATCTACGCCATCACGGGCGTCTTAGCACTCATTGCTGGTATCGCGCTGCTTTTTGCACCCGCCAAGTCCCTCGTCTTTTTGACGACCGTCCTGGGTTTTTACTTTGTAATCACTGCTGCCATCAGGCTGTTCACTGCCATTTTTGAGCCGCTGCTGCCCACCGGCTGGCGCGTCACGAGCATCATCTCCAACCTGCTCATCATTCTGGGCGGCGTCATAATCCTGCGCAACCAGGCCTTCTCGACCGCGACGCTCACCACGATGGTGGTTGTCGTGGCCGGCTTTGGCTGGATTGTCGAAGGTGTCATGTCCATTCTGGAGTCCGAGCTTTCGTCCAACCGTGCCCTCGCCATCCTGAGCGGCGCTCTCTCCATCATCGCCGGCATGTTCGTGTTTATCTATCCGCTGTGGTCGGCCAAGATGCTCGTCATCTTTAGCGGCGCCGCGCTCCTGGTGTTTGGCGTGACGCTCATTGTCCGCGCCATTCAGTTTGGCAAACTGGTGCACTAGATGCCAAGAACGCTCTTTATCGATGCCGACGCCTGCCCGGTCACGCGCGAGTCGATCGACTGCGCGCGGCGGGCGGGCGTTGCCGTGGTGATTGCCGGAAACAGCACGCAAAACCTGGAACGCCACATTCGCCGCGACGATCCGCGCGATGCCGAGCACGCGCGCCGCGGCTTTTGGGTCACGACGCTCGACGTGAGCGTGGGCGCCGATAGTGCCGACTTTGCCATTGTCGAACGCCTGCAGGCGGGCGACGTGGTCGTGACGCAGGACATTGGCCTGGCGAGCATGGTGCTCGGCCGCGATGCCGCCGCAATCGGTGTGCGCGGGCACGTATACGACAAGGCGACCATCGACATGCAGCTGTTTATTCGTCACGAGGAAAAGAAGGTGCGTCGCGCCGGCGGTCGCACGCGCGGACCGGCAGCCTTCACCAGCGAAGACCGCGCCCGCTTTAAGCGTAACCTCACCGAGCTGCTGCGCTAACCAAGGAAGATTTTTGGGCTTAGAGACCAAAGGCGGAGAGAACGAGGCCCCAGCCGGCGCCGATGACGTACATCATGACCAGGAACACGGCGTTTTCGCGAGCACTGCGGTTGGTGCGAAACAGAACCAGGTAGCCCACGCCGGCGGAAATGAGCGTGCCGGCGAGCATCGGCGCCAGCTGTAGCGCGCCCTCCAGGTACAGCTGCGTGATGACCACGCTGGCCGAGCAATTGGGAATCAGCCCGACAAGCGCCGAACCCAGGACAGCGAGCGTCTCGTTGCCGCGCAGGAACTGCTCGATTGCGGACTCGCCAAAGGTCTCGAGCACGGCGACCAGAATCAGCGTCACCAGGAAAATGAATACCGATACCTGCACGGTGTGCGAGATGGCGCTGCGGATGATTGCCAGGAGGGGCGTGCCCTCGTGGGAGTGATCGTGGCCATGACGGTGTTCATGCTCGCCCTCATGACCGTGGTCGTGGCCATGTCCGCGGTCATGCTCGTCCTCATCCTCGTCGCAGCCACAATGATCGCGCTCGCACAGCTCATGGATGTGATCAGCACTTACGCCCGCCTCGGCAACCTCATCGATGATGTCGCCGCCGCTGTGATCGTCGTGTGCACAGTTAACGTGCGCCGGATTGACGGCGATTCCCAACACGGTACGACGAATCGCCGCATGCGCGCGGGCGTTACGACGAAGGCCGCGGATAGCCGCATCCACGATAAAGCCCGTGACCAGAGCGATCAGCGCCTTCGAGGCGAGCAGCATCGCCATGGTCTGCACGGGAACTTGCTCGGCGAGCAACAGCGGCAACATCTCATCGGAGGTCGAGAGGAACACGGCGACCAGCGTGCCCAGCGTCACGACACGGCCGGCGTACAGCGTTGCCGTCATCGCCGAAAAGCCACACTGCGGCACCATGCCCAGCAGCGAGCCAACCACGGGGCCCGCGGCGCCGGCGCGCTTGATGGCCCCGTTAACGCGCTCGCCTGCAACGTGCTCAAGAGTTTCAAGAGCCAAATACGTCACCAACAAAAACGGCACCAGCGACAACGTGTCCTTGCCGGCATCGAGCAGAATATCAATCATCAAATCCATGACGGATGGAACCTTTCGTGTCTTTCGGCAGCATTGTAAAAGTCCTAGCGGTCAACTAGGGTATTGTAGTTGTCCTAGGCGCGATGCCAATAGTTGCCCATGGTAAACTATCATCTCGCCATAACTCGACAAACCCGAGCCGCACGACGCGGCCCGTCCAAGGAGCAGCATATGAACGTATCGCAAGCACTCGAATACGAGCGCCAACCGTTTATCCCCATGTTTATCTATGGCGATCACGGTGCCATGGAATCCGAGCGTCAGAAAGGCGAAGAGGCCCTCAAGGTGCTCGAGACCGAGTACTTTACCGCCGAGGACGACCCCGGCTTCGACTTTGCCACCGTGCGCGACCTGGCCGACCGCAACCGCGACCTGTGCGACCAGATTGG
>CABQHR010000138.1 GCA_902463875.1 uncultured Collinsella sp. | reverse complement strand
AATTACTCCTCGTCGTTGTCCTTGGCCTCTTCGGCGTCGTCGGTGTCTACGAGCTGGTTGAGCAGCTCGTCGAGGGAAGCCATGTCCTCGTTGATGGCACCGTTGGCGGGAGCCTTCTTGTCGTCGATCGGGGCGCCCAGGAGCTCCTCGTCGGCGTCGGCGTGATGCGTCGGCGTGGCAGAGGTGCCCAGCAGAATGTCGTCCGGACCGTCGGGGCTAAAGACCATCTGCAGCAGCTGCGAGAGGTCTTCCTCGTCGGCAACGTCGTCGTTGTTCTCGAGGATGTAGAGCAGGTCGTGGGCCTCCAGGCCGTCACGGAGCTCCTCGATCGCCTTGGCACCGATGCCATCGATGCGCAGCAGATCCTCCTCGGACTTGCCGACCAGGTCGCCGACCGTCTCGATGCCGACCTCGCTGAACTTGTTGGTCCAGCGCTGCGACACGCCCAGGTCGTCGAACAGGTACAGGCGAGCCTTCTCGGCGGAGATGGTGTGGCCGTTGCGGGTGAACGAACCGTCAGCACCACCGAACTCGTCGTAGCCGGCCCAGTCGAGCTGCTGCGGGAGCTGCTCGTCCAGGTCCTTGAGCTCCACAGGAGCCCACTCGGGCAGCGACTTGGCGTTGGGCGAAGCCGGACCGTCGATGTCGACATAGCCGTCGGCCGTGCGATACGTCAGCTTGGCGTTGGCGTAGGGCTTGAGGCCAGTACCAGCCGGGATCTTCTTACCGACGATGACATTGGACTTAAGGTCGAGCAGGTGGTCGACCTTGCCCTCGATGGCAGCCTCGGTAAGGACGCCAGCGGTACGAATGAACGAAGCGCTCGACAGCCAAGAGTCGATGTTGGACGCGACCTTGAGCGTACCCAGGATGACGGGCTCGGCCACAGGAGCCTGACCGCCCAGACGGGCAACGCGCTCGACCTCGTCGGCGAACTCGTAGCGGTCGACGTACTGACCAAGCAGGTACTTGGAGTCGCCGGGGTTGGTGATCTGAACGCGACGCAGCATCTGACGTGCGAGCACCTCGATGTGCTTGTCGTTCAGGTCGACGCCCTGGCTGGTGTAGACGTCCTTGACGCTCTCGACGAAGGTGTGCATCGTCGACTCGATGTCGGTCAGCTTGCGCAGGTTGCGGAAGTTGACGAAGCCCTTGGTGATCTGGTCGCCGGCGCGAACCTCGCAGCCGTCCTCGATCTCGGGCATGAAGCGCACCGAAGCGGGGACGCGACGCTCGTCGAGGACACGGGTGTGATCCTCGGAGTCGGTGAGCGTCAGTACGTACTCGGACTTCTCGGGCTTAATCGAGAGGTGACCGGAGTACGGAGCCAGCTCGGCCTCGCGACCCAGGATCTTCTCGTTGACGTTGCCGACGATATCGAACATACGGCTGACCGTAGGCAGACCCTGCGTAATATCGTCGACGCCAGCGACGCCGCCGGAGTGAATGGTACGCATCGTAAGCTGCGTACCGGGCTCGCCGATGGACTGGGCGGCAATAATGCCGACCGCGGTACCGATGGCGACCGGACGACGGGTGGAAAGATCCCAGCCGTAGCACTTCTGGCACACGCCGTACTTGGAGCGGCAGGTGAGCAGCGCGCGGAGCTTGACCTTCTTGAGGCCGGCATCGACCATCTTCTGGATGTCGGCGACCTTCTCGATGTAGCCGTCCTGCTCAAAGAGCACGGTGCCATCGGGAGCCACGACGTCCTCAATGAAGCAACGGCCGACGAGGTCGGTGTTGAGGTCGGTGGTGCCGGGGATGATGAGGTTGTAGGTGACGCCCTCGTGCGTACCGCAGTCCTCCTCGCGGACGATGACGTCCTGGGCCACGTCGACCAGACGACGGGTCAGGTAACCAGAGTCCGAGGTGTGGGATGCGGTATCGACCAGGCCCTTACGGGCGCCGTAGGTCGAAATGAAGTACTCGAGCGGCAGCAGGCCCTCGCGGAAGTTCGCCTTAATGGGAAGGTCGATCGTCTCGCCGGACATGTCTGCCATCAGGCCACGCATGCCGCCGAGCTGACGCAGCTGGGTCTTAGAACCACGGGCGCCGGAGTCGGCCATCATGTAGAGCGGGTTCTCCTCGTCGAACAAGTCGAGCATGAGCGCTGCGACCTTGTCGGTACAAGCGGTCCACTCGTTAACGACTTCGATGTGGCGCTCCGTCTCGTTGATGAAGCCCTCCTCGAAGTACTCGTTGATCTGGTCGACGTTGGCCTGGGCACGATCGAGCAGCTCCTGCTTCTCGGCAGGGATGAGAGCGTCCCACACCGAGATGGTGAGGCCGGCGCGGGTAGCGTAGTGGAAGCCGGAGTACTTGATGGCGTCGAGGATCGGGCCGACCTTGGCCTCGGGGTAACGATCGCAGCAGTCGGCAACCAGCTTGGCCACGTCGCCCTTGACCATCTTGTAGTTCATGAACTCGTAGTCTTCGGGCAGGCACTGGCGGTTGAAGATGATACGGCCGATAGAGGTCTCGAAGCGCGCGGTCTTGTTGCCGGTGACGTCGTAGTCGACGAACTCGTTCTTACCGTTCTTGACGCGGAAGATACGGGTGCCGTCCTCGTTGATAACGTTGGCGTTCTCGGCAGACACGCGGACCTGAATCTTGGCCTGCATGTCGACCTCGGAGCGGCAGTCATAGGCGTGCAGCGCGTCGTCGAAGCTCGAGAACACGTGGTTCTCGCCCGGCAGACCGTCGCGGACCTGGGTCAGGTAGTACACACCGATAATCATGTCCTGCGAGGGGATGTTGACCGGCTTGCCGGATGCCGGCGAGCGCAGGTTGTTCGCAGAGAGCATGAGCACGCGAGCCTCGGCCTGAGCCTGGCTGGACAGCGGCACGTGGACAGACATCTGGTCGCCGTCGAAGTCGGCGTTGAAGGGCGAGCAGACCAGCGGGTGCAGGTGGATAGCCTTGCCCTCGACCAGCACCGGCTCAAAGGCCTGGATGGACAGACGGTGCAGGGTCGGTGCACGGTTGAGCAGCACGACGCGGCCGTCGATGACCTCTTCGAGGATGTCCCACACAAAGGTGGCACCGCGGTCGATAGCGCGCTTGGCGCCCTTGATGTTCTCGACCTTGCCAAGCTCGACCAGGCGCTTCATGACGAAGGGCTTGAAGAGCTCCAGCGCCATGGTCTTGGGCAGACCGCACTGGTGCAGCAGCAGCTTGGGGTCGGTAACGATTACCGAACGGCCGGAGTAGTCGACACGCTTACCCAGCAGGTTCTGACGGAAGCGACCCTGCTTGCCCTTGAGGGCCTCGGCGAGCGACTTGAGCGGGCGACCGCCACGGCCAGAGACCGGGCGACCACGACGACCGTTGTCGAACAGGGCGTCCACGGACTCCTGGAGCATGCGCTTCTCGTTGTTCACGATGATCGCGGGGGCGTCCAGGTCGAGCAGGCGCTTGAGTCGGTTGTTACGGTTGATCACGCGACGGTACAGGTCGTTGAGGTCGGACGCAGCAAAGCGGCCGCCGTCGAGCTGGACCATCGGGCGCAGATCGGGCGGAATGACCGGGATGACGTCCAGGATCATGTTCGCGGGGCTGTTGCCGCCCTTCAGGAAGGCGTCAACAACCTCAAGGCGCTTGACGGCCTTCTCGCGCTTCTGCTTCTGGGAGTCCTCGTCGGCAATGATGGCCTTGAGCTTCTCGGCCTCGGAAGGAAGGTCGATGGCAGCGAGCAGGTCGCGGACGGCCTCGGCACCCATGCCACCCTTGAAGTACATGGAGTAGTAGCGGGTCATCTCGCGGAACAGCGGCTCATCGGAGATGAGGTCGCGCTCGGTGAGCTTCATGAAGGCGTTGAAGGCGTCCGTGCGGAGCTGCTTCTCGTCCTTGCACTCTTCCTCGATGTCGACGATGCCGGAGGCGATCTCCTCGGGGGTCAGCGGCTCCTCATCGGAGAACTCGTCAAAGTTCTCGGGGTCGCCCTGCTCCTTGAGGGACTCAATCTGGCGGGCGCACTCGGCATCGATCTCTTCCAGATCGGCGGCGAGCTCCTCGCGCAGGTCGTCGGCGTCGGCCTGGCGAGCCTCGTAGTCGACCTCGGTGATGATGTAGCTGGCAAAGTACAGAACCTTCTCGAGGTCCTTGGACTTGATGTCGAGCATACGGCTCATCGGGAAGCTCGTGGGGCTCTTGAAGTACCAGATGTGGGACACGGGAGCGGCGAGCTCGATGTGGCCCATGCGGTCGCGACGCACCTTGGCCGAGGTGACCTCGACGCCGCAGCGCTCGCAGACGATGCCCTTAAAGCGGATGCCCTTGTACTTGCCGCAGGAGCACTCCCAGTCCTTGGCGGGACCGAAGATCTTCTCGCAGAACAGGCCGTCCTTCTCGGGCTTGAGGGTACGGTAATTGATGGTCTCCGGCTTCTTGACCTCACCGTGCGACCAGGAACGGATCTGGTCGGCGGAGGCAAGGGAGATCTTTACCGAGTCAAAATCAGTAGCTTCGAAATCTGCCACAGTCAACTACTCCTTATCAGTGGTCGTGGCGGCGACAGCCTCGGGCGCCTCGGCGGTCTCGGCATCCTCGGCCTCGACGTCGGCGTCAACGCCGGCGAGCGCTGCCAGGTCGTCGAGAGCGGAGGTCTCCTCGGCGGTCACAGGGGCGGAGGCGTCCTCGTCGGCATCGTGCATGGGCTCGATGTCCAGTGCGAGGGAGCGGATCTCCTTGACGAGAACCTTGAAGGACTCGGGGATACCCGGGACCGGGACGTTCTCGCCCTTGACGATGGACTCGTAGGTCTTGACGCGGCCCACGGTATCGTCGGACTTGACGGTCAGGATCTCCTGCAGGACGTTGGAAGCACCGTAAGCGTACAGTGCCCAAACTTCCATCTCGCCGAAGCGCTGGCCGCCGAACTGGGCCTTGCCGCCCAGAGGCTGCTGGGT
>CABQHR010000137.1 GCA_902463875.1 uncultured Collinsella sp. | reverse complement strand
CCTTCGCGGGCTTGAAGTCGTAGGTGGGCTTCAACTTGCACTTTTTAACATCAGAAAAATCGAGGGTAACGGACTCGCCGTCCTCGAGCTCGAGGGTCACGTTCGTCTCGGTGGCGGCGGCAATCTTGCCGGCGAACTTGCGACGGCCCTCGGTGGCGGTGGAGGTGAGCTCGCAGTTTTCGCCCACAAAGCGGGCAAAGTCACTCGGGCGGCGCAGCGGGCGCGCCATACCCGGGCTCGACACCTCGAGCGTATAGCTCGAAGAGATGGGGTCGAGCTCCTCAATCACATCGCCGACCCACTTGGTGTTGGCCGTGACGTCGTTGAGCGACAGGCTCTGACCCTCGGCACCCTCGATACGCACGCGCACGCAGGGGGCCTTAGTGGCACCCACGAGCTCGACGTCGACGATGTCGACATCGTGCTGGGGAGCGACGGCCTCGAGCGCGTCGATGATCGCCTGCTCGGTCTTGGTCTTGACCATTGCGGCACCTCCATCCATACAAAAAAGAAGCGGGGCCGAAACCCCACTTCTTTCAATTACAACTTCATTTGCAAGCAAACTATACCAATAGCTGCGGAAACGCGCAAGCACAGTACGAATCTGCAGGTCAGCGTGCGCACAGCTTCTCCACAAGAATAGGACAATTGGACTAAAGACTCCATGAGGCAAGCGTCCGAGGGTCCAAGAACGGGCCATGCGCCCCAATCCACAGGCCCGTTCGGACCCCAAGGGCATTCCTCCCCGAGCCCCTATCGATCAGACTTACGTTAAGGGGCATTCTGCAACAAGCCAGCCAGCAAGTAGCGCAACGACGAACCTTTCCAAATCCTCTACGGCAAGGAGGCACCCATGAAACGCCTAGGCACCCTCTGCATGACTGCGCTCGCCATCGCAACGTGCTCGTTGGCCCTCGTGGGCTGCGGCAAGACGAACAGCAAAACCGGAACATGCGAACCGAATCCTGGCAGCACCAAAGCCATCGAAAAAACCGAACCCCCGGTGAGCTTCGACAAAATAGACGAGGACATCATCGATCCCCAGGGTTTGGACCCCGACCCCCAAGAACAGTTCCCCATCGACCTTGAGGCAGACGAGAACGTCCATGTTACCTGCGTGGGCAAGGACACCGACGGCTACGGCGACGCTGCGCTGGTCTTTGCGGTGACAAACAACACCGATGTCGACATGATGTTTGGCGATGTCGATGCTTATGCCTACGTCAACGGTGTCGTCCGCGACGTGCGCATGCGCCAGCCTGTCGCCGCAGGCGAAGAAACGACCGCGATGCTCACCTTTGTAGGCACCTTCGACGATCCGGACTTTGACGTGAACAACGACCTCAACGACATCTACCTTAATATCTGGATGTTCGAGGAGCAAACCGGCAACGTCTACTTTAGGGACTTGGTACACATTCCGTAGAGGGTGACGCTCGGCACAAGCCAAGCAGGGCATATAACGCAAAACGAGGGACGACCCAATCGGATCGCCCCTCGTCTTTAACACGTCAACAATGCGCGCGGCGTTTACTTAACCACCAGGTTGACAAGCTTGCCGGGCACGCAGATGGCCTTGACGACCGTCTTGCCCTCGGTCCACTTAGCGACAGCGGCCTCGGCGGCAGCCTGCATTTCCTCGTTGGAGGCATCGCGAGCCACGTCGATGCGGCCACGGACCTTGCCGAGCACCTGGACGACGATCTGCACCGTGTCCTCGATGGACTCGGCCAGGTCGAACTCGGGCCAGGCGGCGGTGTAGGCGTTGCCCTCGCAGCCGAGGGCCTCGTGCCACAGCTCGTCGGCCCAGAACGGGCAGATGGGCGCCAGGACGCTCACGATGTCCTTGGCCACGCCGTAGCACAGGGCCTTGTCGCGGTCAGCACCCTCGGTGGCATTGAGGTAGGCGCTCGCCGCGTTGACGAGCTCCATGACGGCCGAGATGGCGGTGTTGAACTGGCCGCGATCGAAGTCCTCGGTGCACTTGGCGATGGTGCGGTGACGCTCGCGATAGAGCTTCATCGCGACCTCGTCGAGCGCGGACTTGTCGAAGGCCACGTTGGCGTCGCCGGACTGGACGAGCTGCCAAACGATACGCCAGGCGCGCTTAATGAAGCGGTTGGCGCCCTCGACGGCCTTGGGATCCCAGTCGAAGTCCTTCTCGGGCGGGGCGATAAACAGGATCGCCAGACGCATGGTGTCGGCACCGTAGGGCTCAATAACCGAGCTCGGGGGCACGACGTTGCCCTTGGACTTGGACATGGTGTCGCCGTTCTCGTCCTTGACCATGCCCTGGCACAGCAGGTTGGTGAAGGGCTCGTCCACGCTCAGCAGGCCCAAGTCGCGCAGTGCCTTGGTAAAGAAACGGCTGTAGAGCAGGTGCAGAATGGCGTGCTCGATGCCGCCGATGTAGTTATCGACGGGCATCCAACGGTCGGCGGCTTCCTTGGAGAATGGCAGCTCAGTGTTGTGCGGGTCGGTATAGCGCAGGTAGTACCAGCTGGAGCAAGTGAAGGTGTCCATGGTATCGGTCTCGCGCTTGGCCGGGCGACCGCAGACCGGGCAGGTGGTCTCGTAGAACTCCTTGCACTCGGCGAGGGTTTCGCCGGCGCCCAGGTCCAGGTTCTCGGGCAGCGTCACCGGCAGCTGATCCTCGGGCACGGGCACGATGCCGCAGTGCTCGCAGTGGATGGCCGGGATGGGGTTGCCCCAATAGCGCTGGCGGCTGATGAGCCAGTCGCGCAAGCGGAACTCGACCTTGCGACGGCCGCAGCCCATGGCCTCGAGGTCGGCCACGATGGCAGCCTCACCCTCGGAGTGCTTGCCGCCGCGCATACCGGTGTACTTGCCGGACTGGACGAGCGTGCCCTCGGCAGCGTGGGCGCAATCCCAGTCGACGGTCTCGGCATGGAAGGTATCGATGGTCTCACCGTTGGCCTCGACGGCTGCGCGGTCGTCATCGTCCAGGATGATCGGCACGATCGGCAGGTCGTACTTGCGAGCAAACTCAAAGTCGCGCTGGTCGCCGCAGGGAACGGCCATGACGGCGCCGGTACCGTAGTCGGCAACGACATAATCGGCAACCCACACGGGGACCTTCTCACCGTTCACGGGGTTCACCACGTAGCGGCCGGTAAAGGCACCGTGCTTCTCGAGGGTGCCCTGGGCACGCTCGACGGCAGAGATATGCTTGGAGTCCTCGACGATCTTGGTTACGGCCTCCTCGTACTCCGTGCCCTCGACGAGCTCGTGCAGACGAGCGTACTCAGGAGCCAGGACAAAGAAGGAGACGCCAAAGAGGGTGTCGGCACGCGTGGTGAAGACGGTGATCTTGCCCTCGTCGCCCTCGATGGGCTCGCCATCCTGGTCGCACAGGGTAAAGTCGACCTCGGCGCCCTCGGAACGACCGATCCAGTTGGCCTGCATCTGCTTGACGCGCTCGGGCCAGCCGGGGAGCTTCTCCAGGTCGTCGAGCAGCTCCTGGGAGTACTCGGTGATCTTGAAGTACCACTGCTCCAGGTCGCGCTTCTCGGGCTCGGTGCCGCAGCGCCAGCACTTACCCTCGGTGACCTGCTCGTTAGCCAGAACAGTCTTGCAGGTGGGGCACCAGTTGACCGGGTTCTTCTTGCGGTAGACCAGGCCCTTTTCCCACAGCTTCTCAAAGATCCACTGACCCCAGCGGTAGTAGTCGGGGCTGCAGGTCTTGACCATGCGATCCAGATCGTAGGAGAAGCCCATGCGCTTCATCGTGGCGAGCGCCTGGTCCATGTTCTTGTACGTCCAGGCAGCAGCCTGCGTGTTGTGCTTGATAGCGGCGTTCTCGGCGGGCAGGCCAAAGGCATCGAAGCCGATGGGGTGAAGCACGTCGTAGCCGCGCATACGGGCCTGACGGGCCATGGCATCGCCGATGGTGTAGTTGCGCGCGTGGCCCATGTGCAGGTCGCCCGACGGATACGGGAACATCTCGAGCACGTACTTCTTGGGCTTGCTGGCGTCGGTGTCGACGGCAAAGAGGTTGGAGTCCTCCCAGGCCTTCATCCACTTGGACTCAATGGCCTGTGCGTCGTAGGCAGGGATCTCGTCCTTATGATCTGTGCAATCGCACATATCAGCTCCTTTGTTATCTCGGTTGGGGCGGGGCGTTCTTACCTTTACTCGCTGCTGCGGACAGTCCTGCTCGCACGAAGAGCACATTAAGTGCTCTTCGGCTCGTGCGGAACTTGCAGTGAGCAAAGGTAAGAACGCCCCGCCACATCGTTAACTCGCATGATGATAGCAAATACGACAAACGAGATGTCTGCGACTTGCAGGCATCTCGCTTTATCTAAATAACGTGGTTGTGAATCAACCACTAATTGTTACCCGCCCAAGCATGGTCGGGTTTTCCAAGTGCCGCAGATTGCCGTGAAAGAGGAGCGACGCGTACTTTGGTACGCGAGCGACGGTTTGAACGGCAAGGTGCGGTGCTTGGGAAAGCCGCTTAGCGGTAGCTGACGCTCTGCTGGGAATCCTTGACGACTACGTCGTGGGCGCCGCCTTCGACAATGGAGGTCGAGCTTACCAGTGTCAGGCGTGCCTTTTCCTGGAGCTCGGGGATCGAGAGGGCACCGCAGTTGCACATCGTGGACTTGACCTTGTAGAGCGTGCCGCCCACGCCGTCCTTGAGGGAACCGGCGTAGGGAACGTAGGAGTCAACGCCCTCGACGAAGCTGAGCTTCGCGGCGCCGCCCAGGTCGTAGCGCTGCCAGTTGCGGGCACGCGCAGAGCCCTCGCCCCAGTACTCCTTCATGTACTGGCCGTTGACGTTGACGCGCTCGGTCGGGCTCTCGTCAAAGCGGGCGAAGTAGCGACCCAGCATCATAAAGTCGGCACCCATGGCAAGGGCGAGCGTCATGTGGTAGTCGTAGACGATACCGCCGTCGGAGCACACGGGCACGTAGACGCCGGTCTCCTCGTAGTACTCGTCGCGAGCGCGGCAGACGTCGATCAGCGCGGTGGCCTGGCCGCGGCCGATGCCCTTGGTCTCGCGGGTGATGCAGATGGAAC
>CABQHR010000136.1 GCA_902463875.1 uncultured Collinsella sp. | reverse complement strand
AACGCACGGTGCATGAGCGGAGCGCAATGGGCACCGGGGCGCGTCGCAATCCCCCACCCTTGCATGAGCGCGTCCGAGATCTCGGCCGAGTCGATATCACCCACGTTGAGTGAGACGATCGCCGAGCGCACGGGCTGGTCAAACGCACCGTAGAGCGCAATGCCGGGGATTTCGCGAGCACCGGCGAGGAAGCGCTCTGCAAGCGAGCGCTCATGCGCCGCAATCGCCTCGACCCCGCCTTGCGCCTCGATAAAGTCGAGACCGGCAGAAAGTCCCGCGATGCCGTGGCCGTTGAGCGTGCCCGCCTCAAGACGCGTGGGCCACTCAAGTGGCTGCAGCGGGTCAAAGCTGTGCACGCCCGTGCCGCCCATGGCCCACGGAGACACGTCAATGCCCTCCGCCACGGCCAGGCCGCCGGTGCCTTGGGGTCCCATGAGCCCCTTGTGGCCGGTAAAGCACACAATGTCGAGCCCCATGGCATGCATATCGATACGCGCCGTGCCGGCAGACTGAGAGGCATCGACGATCACCAGCGCACCGGCCGCATGGGCCATGGCCGCCACGCGCGCAATGTCGACCGCGTTGCCGGTCACATTAGAGGCATGCGTCACCACCACGGCACGCGTACCGGGCGTGACTAGCCGCTCGAGCTCGTCGTAGTCGAGCGCGCCGCTTACGTCACAGCCCGCATGCTCAACGGTCACACCCCGCTCCGCTGCCAGGCGGTTGAGCGGACGTAGCACGGAGTTGTGCTCGAGCACCGTCGTGACCACGCGGTCGCCGGGGCGCACCACGCCACAGATGGCGGTGTTGAGCGCCGCCGTAGAGTTGGGCGTAAAGCACACATGGTCCGCCCTCGGGCAACCTAAAAGGCGCGCGAGCTTGGCACGGCAACCGTGAATCGTACGAGCGGCATCGAGGGCACCCGACGTGGCGCCGCGCCCGGCATTGCCGAGCGAGCACATCGCCTGCGTCACGGCATCGATGACCGTCTGCGGCTTGTGCATGGTCGTCGCCGCGTTATCCAGGTAGATCATCGCACGACCTCCCACATATCAATCACGGTATAGCCCTCGGTGGGAACGCCCGCCGCGGCGAGTTCACCGCGCAGCAGCTCCTCATCGGCAGGCAACGCTTTCCACGCCAGACCACAGCCGGCAGCGACCTCCCCGGGCACGGGAATCGTTCGCCCGGGAAGGCCACGCTCAACGCACAGGGACTCGCAGCCCATGGCGGCCGCCGTGGTGGGAAACGTGATGACAAGCGCCGGGCGCTTTTCCCTCATGGCAACTCCAACCAATACGCTACGGGCGCACGACGCGCACGGCCTGCTCCATCTTCTCCACGATCACGTACATGTTGGTGACCTCGCCCACCGCAAGCTGGTCTTTAATGCCATAGTGGTCGAGGCAGGTACCACAGGTGAGAATCTCGACACCCTGCTCGGCCAGGCCCTTCAGGTCGTCGAGCACCGGCGAGCCCTCAACGGTGAGCTTGGCGCCGCCGTTGTAGAACAGCATGGTCGCGGGCAGCTCCTCCTGCTGCGTCACGGCAAAGATAAACGCCTTCATGAGCTTGTGGCCCAGCTCGTCGTCGCCGCGGCCCATGCAGTCGGTGTAGACGGAAATGACGAGCCTGCCCTTGCCGGCGCTGGCATCACAGAAGGCAGCGCCATCCTGCTCGGGATCGGCCATGGCAACGGCGCCAGAGGTCGCCACGGTCACGTGCCACTCGGCGTCAGAAACCTTCTCGACCGAGGCCGTGCAGCCCTTCTCCTGCGCCATCTTGGAGATGTTCTTGACGGCGGTCTCGTTGTCGACCGAGGTCACGACGGCGCCCTCGCCATCGAGCTGCTTCAGAGCTTTGAGCGTCTTGACGACGGGCAGCGGGCAGGCATCGCCCATGGCATTGACTTCAATCTTGGTAGACATAGCAAATTCCTTTCGAAAGAGCCGTTCTAGAGAACGGCAAACAGTTACATAAACGTGCGGGCTAGCGAACAACGCGGACGGCAGGACCGCCCGGCTCCGCCTCGCACACGCGACCGACGACGGCGGCGATACGTCCCTCGGCATGTAGACGGCGCGCAAGCTCATCCACATCGGCAGCAGGCGCCGCGATGAGCAAACCACCCGAGGTCTGCGGATCGTACAGCGCATCCAACATGCCCGGCTCCAGGTCCTCGTCGGCAGCCACGCGCGGGCCAAAGAAGTCCTGGTTGCGGTAGGAGCCAGCGGGGATAATGCCCAGACGCGCCATGTCGAGCACCTGGTCAAAGAGAGGCACCGCCTCCGACGCAAGCTCAATCTGCACGCCCGAGCCCTCGGCCATCTCGCACGCATGCCCAATCAGGCCAAAGCCCGTAATGTCGGTGCAGCCATGAAGTTCGAGCCCCTCGGCCAAACGGATCGGGGCCTCGTTGAGGGTACGCATCGAGTCAAACATGGCTGCGGCCTCGTCCTGCTCGATGAGCTCGCCCTTAATGGCCGTGGTGATGATGCCCGAGCCGATCGCCTTGGTCAGCAGCAGAACATCGCCCACGCGTGCGCCGCTGTTGGCGAGCATGTGGTCGAGTGGCACAAAACCGCTCACGGACAGACCGTACTTGGGCTCGTCGTCGTTGATGGTGTGGCCGCCCGCGATGGAGCAACCCGCCTCGACGCACTTATCGGCGCCGCCCGCCAGAATCTGACCGGCAACCTCAACGCCCAGGCAACTGGGTATGCAAAGCAGGTTCATGGCATGGCTCGGCCGCCCGCCCATGGCGTAGATGTCCGACAGCGAGTTGGCCGCAGCAATCTGGCCAAACAGAAACGGGTCGTCGACCATCGGTGGGAAGAAGTCGATGGACTGCACGAGCCCCAGGTTCTCCCCTACGCGGAAGACGCTCGCATCGTCGGAGGTATCGAACCCCACGAGCAAGTTGTCGTTATGCACATTGGGTAAGTCGCCCAGGACCTGGGCGAGGGCTCCGGGAGCCAACTTAGCGGCTCAACCGCTCGCGGCCGTCATGGACGTGAGCCTCATGGTGTCCTTAGCCATACGAACCCCCTTCCAACAAATCAACGACTTTAAGTATACGCGCCAGGCACGCTTCCCAAGAGACCGCCGACGGCTCGAACGTCGAAAGCGGCGCCGCAAGCGCCTGCGCGATAGCATCTGCCAGTGCGCGCTCAAACAACGGAAGGTCGGCCGCCACGGGCGTGTCGACATCCGTCATACGCGGCGACGCCACCCACGTCACGGGAGCACCGGGAAGCATCGCCTCCATCCAGGGACGAACGCCGGGCAAATCGGTCGCCACAACTTTGCAGCCGCACGCGAGGGCCTCGATCGTCACGAGCGGCAGACCCTCGTAAAACGAAGGCAGCACAAAGACGTCGGAACTGCGGTAGGCACGCACGAGCCCATCGCTATCCAGGCGCCCCGCCAGCGTCACCGGCACATCCGAGGCCGCGGTCAAGCGCTCGATACGCGCGTACTCGGCATCGTCCCCGCGGCCGCCCACAAGTACCAAGCCAGATGGGCGGACGCCATCGTCAATCGGCAATGACACAGCTCGAACCAGCGACTCGACGCCCTTTTTAAAGCAAATCTTGCCCACGTACACAAGCGATCCCGGCTGCCTCGCCACGCTTGCATCGCGGCAGAAGACGCGATGGTCGTAGCCCGTCCCAATCACGTGGATACGATCGGCATCGACGCCGCACACCAGGCCAATCTGCTCAGCCTGCTCAGCATGGAGCGCAAAGACGGCATCGAGCCGACGAACCGCACTTACAATGCGATCGCGTTCGAGCGTATGCGAACGCAACTGGCGCAGGTCGGTCGAATGACACACGGCAACAACCGGCACGCCTCGGACGCACTCGCGCGCCAATGCGGTCACCAGATACAGGTGATGGCAGAGCACCAGATCGGGCCGAAACTCAGCCACCGCCCGATCGATTGCAGCAGCAAATGCCCGCTCAAATGCCTTGAGCATCGAAGGCGTCAGATCACGATAGCGTGTGGAGGGATAGGGCATGACATCGGACATGCCACAGATGGGAAACGGCAGCTCGGGCGACTCGAACGGTACGGCAAACACGGCAGCACGCCGGTCCAGCTCGCCTTGGGTATCACCCGGTGCCGCGCCGCAAAGCACGGCGGCGCGATGCCCCGTCTCGATCTGCTCGCGTACGAGCGCGGCAAGGTAGGTGCCGCTGCCAGTGCTATCTGGTTTTTGTGCCGAGCTATTGAGGATGCGCATGTCGCGGTACACCCCTAGGCCAAGGCGGCGGCGCGGACAGCCGCGCCGATCGCTCCGGCAAAGCGAGCCTGGGGCGAGGTGGTCACCGGCGACCCCAGTAGCTCGCCCAACCGCTCCACCACGAAGGCGTTCTCGCACAGGCCACCGGTCAGGTAGTACGGGGCGCCCGCGGCCTGCCCGGCCATGGTCGCCACGCGCGAGACCACGCTGTCGATCACGCCACGCGCAATGTTCTCGCGCGGCTCACCGCGACCGATCAGGCTGATGACCTCGCTTTCGGCAAACACCGTGCACATGCTGCTGATCTTGGTGGGCTCGCCGGAACGCGCCAGGTCGGCCATCTGCTGCTGGGAAATGCCCAGGCGGTCGGCCATGATCTCCAAAAAGCGCCCCGTGCCGGCGGCACACTTGTCGTTCATGGCGAACTTGGCCACGCGGCCGCCCTTGAGTTGGATGACCTTGGTATCCTGGCCGCCCACGTCGATCACCGTGCCCTGCTCGCCAAACAGGCGGACCGCGCCGGCACCATGGCAGGTGATCTCGGTCACCACCTTGTTGGCATAGGGCACCGCGACACGGCCGTAGCCAGTCGCGACCACGCGAACATCGTCGCCCGTCACGTCATAGCCAGCTGCGGCGAGCTCACCGCGTAGGCGCTCGGCCGCATCGACCGACGAATACCCCGTCGGCATGACGCAGGTCCACGCAATGGCGTTGTCCGTCTCCACCACCGCAGCCTTCGCGGCCGTCGAGCCTATGTCGATACCAATGCCAACCACGGCATCCTCCTTCTATGCGGCAAAGCAGCTATCCCTTTGCCGCATTTGTCCTACAGGGTCTCGATAAAGGCAGCGATGCGCGTCTCGATCTGGCCCATGTCACCGTTGCTGTAGTCGGTCTCGATCTTCA
>CABQHR010000135.1 GCA_902463875.1 uncultured Collinsella sp. | reverse complement strand
GAGACCGCCGGCCCGCTGCACTACATCTGCCTGCCCTGGGGCTCCAGCTGCACCATCGTCACCAAGCTCGCCGGCGTGCTCGGCGTTGGGCTCTCCGACGTCCAGGCCAAGCTGCTGCTCTCGGCCATGATGACCGATACGCTCATGCTCAAGAGCCCCACCACCACCGATGTCGACCGCGCCGTCGCCGCCAAGCTCGGCGAGCAGGTGGGCGTCGACCCGGTCAAGTTTGGCATGGAGGTCTTCCTCACCCGTCCGTCCGGCTCCTTCACCGCAGCCGAGATGGTCGGCAATGACATCAAGATGTTCGAGCCCGCTGGCAAGAAGCTGCTCATCGGCCAGTACGAGACTGTCGACAAGAGCCGCGCTCTCGGCATGATCGACGAGATCCGTGAGGCAATGCGCGCCTACGCCGCCGAGAAGGGTGCCGATGGCATCGTCCTGTGCATCACCGACATCATGGAGGAGGGCTCGCAGGTCCTGCTCGAGGGCGAGACCGAGGCTGCTCAGAAGGGCTTGGGCATTGCCGACGAGCACGACGGCGTCTGGATGCCGGGCGTCCTCTCCCGTAAGAAGCAGGTCGCTGCCCCCATCATGGCCGCCTGCTAGGTTCTTTTGACCTAACACCGACGACCGGATCGCGGACGCCCCGCGCTCCGGTCGTTTTTTGTGTACGGCGCCGCGTCGTCTCTTGGACAGGCGTGCCCGCGCCGTTGAGCAAATAATGTTCAACCTGTGGTTCCGCTTTTCGGCCACGCCTGCGTGCTCGTCGTGCAGGGTAGGCTAGATGCAAGCGTAATACGTTAGAGCGCGGCGCCGCCACTTGGGCGGGCCGTGCTTTTTTAAGACGGGAACCATCCCGTGAAAGGAGCCGCCCATGGCAGCAACTGAGCAGCTGTTCAACGTTCGTGAGCGCAAGCGTTTTGAGCGTCACGACATTTGGGAGCGCATTGCCGAGAACGGCACCATCTCCGCCGCCGTCATGGTGATCGCCGCCATCGCCGCGGTCATCTGCGCCAACACCGATGCCTACGAGGCCATCCATCACTTTTTGGAGACCCCGCTGTATGTGGGTCTTGGCGGTCTGACGGCCGGCCTCACCGTCGAGCTCTTCGTCAACGACTTCCTCATGGCGATTTTCTTTTTGCTGGTGGGCATCGAGCTCAAGTACGAGATGACGGTTGGCGAGCTCAAAAACCCGCGTCAGGCCATGCTTCCCATGCTGGCGGCCGTGGGCGGCGTCGTCGTTCCCGCTTGCATCTACCTGATCTTTAACCATGCCGGCGCGCACAACGGCTGGGCCATTCCCATGGCAACCGATATTGCCTTTGCGCTGGGCGTGCTGTCGCTTTTGGGCAACCGCGTTCCCAACGGCGTGCGCGTGTTCTTCTCGACGCTCGCTATCGCCGACGACCTGATCTCCATCGCCGCCATCGCCATCTTCTACGGTCAGAGCCCCAATCCGTTTTGGTTGGGCGCCGCCGCGCTTGTGACCTGCGCGCTCGTGTGGCTCAACAAGACGCAGCATTACCGCCTTGCCCCGTACTCGGTGCTGGGCCTGCTGCTGTGGTTCTGCATGTTCAAGAGCGGCGTACACGCCACGCTTGCTGGCGTCATCTTGGCCTTTACCATCCCGGCCAAGTGCGGCGTCAAGCTCGATAGCCTCACCGATTGGCTGGGCGAGTGCCTGCCGCTGCTCGATGACCGCTACGACGACGAGGCACACATCCTGGGCCAGCATGACTTTACCGTCTCGACTACCAAGGTCGAGCGCGTCATGCACCGCGTGACCCCGCCGCTCATCCGCATGGAGCGTCTGATCTCCACGCCGGTCAACTTTGTGATCCTGCCGATCTTTGCGTTCGTGAACGCACAGGTTCGCCTAGTGGGCGTGGACATGAGCACGCTGCTCACCGACCCGGTGACGCTCGGCGTGTACTTTGGCATGCTGCTGGGCAAGCCGATCGGCATCTTTGGCATGACGTTTGCCCTAGTCAAGCTTAAGGCTTGCGAGCTGCCGCACAACGTCAACTGGCATATGATCGCCGGTGTGGGCATTCTGGGCGGTATCGGCTTTACCATGTCGATCCTCATCAGCGGCCTCGCCTTCCCGACGGCCCAGTTTGAGGTTCTTGCAGCCAAGGCCGCCATTCTTGCCGGTTCGGTCACCGCAGCCGTGCTTGGCATGATCTACATGAGCGTGGTCTGCAAGCACCCCGCGCCCAAAGACGAGTAAGAGCGCGAAAACCGGCTCCAGAACCGATTCGGGCGCGTTCAAAATGCGGATTCGGGCGGTGCTTGCCGCCTGCCAGACACGCCAGTGGTCAAAAAACGCCGTTTGTGAGTACTGTCACAAACGGCGTATCATTTTAGGTGCGGAAAATAATGAACAAAGTTATAAGAACTGTACGTTAATGAGTGACCATCGACTTCCAATTTGGCGTTAGCTGACGGTGATTAGGAAGTTTCAAGTCGAGTTTTGCCGATTTCGACCAAGAGTCGCTGCTACTAAAAAGGTAACAGTACTCATATTTGCCCTTTTTTGGCCACAAGCCCTAAAACAAGCCTCGCCAAGGTCGGGAAGCGGGCCAAATCGCCGGCCTCGAGGCTTATTCCACGGTTCCGTAGACGGCGCCCCAGCCGTGGGCGGCTAGGGCCGAGTTAAGCTGGTCACACAGCGACTGGCGGTCGTAATAGCCGGGCGGTAGCAGGTTGACGATTTCCATGAGGTCGGGCGCCAGGTCCAAGATCTCGGCCTGTACGATCAGATCCAGGCGGTCGATGGCGTGGCGGTCGTAAAACAGTCCGTCGACCAGGCGCTGCAAGTCGCCGAATTCCTCGGCCTGAAACGATCCGTACCCCATAGTGCCTCCTTGGGCGCCCCACGCCGGCATGCGCGGCGATTCGTAATTGATTGCGATGAACTTAATCTATCACGGCTTCATAACGTTGCGACGATGGCGGTCTATACTTAGACGAACTGCAACGTACCGCTTCGCGAAAGGTCGCACCCCATGCAGACGATCTACCAGAAGATGGAAACCACCGAACTCGATGCCGCCATCGAGGCGCTCAAAGCCGAGGTCGCCGAGGTCAAGGCCAAGGGCCTGGCGCTCGACATGGCCCGCGGCAAGCCGTCGCCCTCCCAGGTGGACATCTCTCGACCCATGCTCGATATCCTCAATGCCGATGCCGATCTGCATGACGGCAACGTCGACTGCTCCAACTACGGCTGCTTTGAGGGCATTCCCTCGGCACGCAAGCTGGCGGGGGAGTTCCTGGGTTGCCCTGCCGAGCAGACGCTCGTGCTGGGTTCGTCGAGTTTGCTGATTGAGCACGACATCGCCGGCATGTTCTGGCGCTGTGGCTCGTGCGGCAGCGACCCTTGGGAGGCTTACGAGGCAGCGCACGACGGCAAGAAGGTCAAGTTCCTGTGCCCTGTTCCCGGCTACGATCGCCACTTTGGCATCACCGCCGATCTGGGCATCGAGAACGTCCCCGTCGCGATGACCGACAACGGCCCCGACATGGACGAGATCGAGCGCCTGGTTGCCGCCGACGATTCCATCAAGGGTATCTGGTGCGTGCCCAAGTATTCCAACCCCACGGGCATCACCTTTAGCGAGGACACTGTGCGCCGCTTGGTCGAGATGCCCACGGCCGCGCCCGATTTTCGCATCTTCTGGGACAACGCCTACTGTGTGCACGACCTGTACGACGAGACCGACGAGCTCGCAAACATCTTTGACCTCGCTCGCGCGGCGGGCACCGAGGACCGTGTGGTGGCCTTTGCCTCGACGTCCAAGATCACCTTCCCGGGCGCCGGCATCGGCTTTATCGGTGCGAGCCCCGCGGTTATCGCGGAGTTCTCCAAGCGCCTGAAGGCTGGCCTCATCAGCGCCGACAAGCTCAACCAGCTGCGTCACGTGCGCTTCCTTCCCACCATCGAGGCGGTCAAGGAGCACATGAAAAAGCACGCCGAGTTCCTACGTCCGCGCTTTGAGGCCGTCGAGCGCAAGCTCACCGAGGGCCTGGGCGACACGGGCTGCGCCACCTGGACGCACCCCCGCGGCGGCTACTTTGTAAGCTTCGATGGTCCCGAGGGCTCGGCCCAAAAGGTCGCCGCGCTTTGCGCCGACCTGGGCGTCAAGCTCACGCCGGCCGGTGCCACCTGGCCCTATGGCAAGGACCCGCGCGACACCAACATCCGCATCGCGCCGAGCTATCCCACGGTCGAGGACCTGGAGGCCGCGCTCGATGTGCTGGTGCTGGCCGTTAAGCTTGTCGCTGCCGAGCTTGCGCGTGCCGAGCGCGCCTAACGCGCGGCTTCCCGTACTATCCGCACTTTCGATACGTAAAGGAGCGTATACATGGATTTGGGTATTTCCACCAACCCCACGCCAGAGCTCTACACCATTAAGGTGACCGGTGAGATCGATATCTCTAACGCCGATAGCCTGCGCAATGCCATCGACCTGGCGCTCGAGCAGCCCACTGAGGCCGTTGAGCTCGATTTTGCCCAGGTGAGCTACATCGATTCGACGGGCATTGGCGTGCTTGTGGGCGCCGCACACCACGCAGCTGATCATGGTAAGCGTTTTAGCTGCGTCAACGTGCAGCCCCCGGTGATGCGCGTGGTTCAGCTGTTGGGCGTCGACCAGGAGATTTCGATCACCGCTGCATAATCTTTGCCCCCAAAAGGGCGTGCCGTTTGGCATATGTTTGTGATGCGCTCGGACGTTTTGGCGTCCGGGAGCTATACTTGACCGAATGAATAGACGAGTTCCGGCCGAATGGCGCGGTGCGGGCTCGACTCACATCGAGCCTTGGAGGTATGTGTGTTTGGTATTGGAGAGGGTGAGCTCGCGATCATCGTGGTCTTCGGCTTTTTGCTGTTTGGCCCGGATAAGCTCCCGCAGATGGGCCGCACGATCGGCCGTGCCATCCGTCAGTTCCGCGAGACGCAGGAAAAGATGACGGCCGTTGTTCAGTCCGAGATTATCGATCCGGTGAGCGAGGCCGCGTCGGCCCCGGTCAAGCCCAAGAAGACTGCTGCGACCGACGACGATTCCGATGCGGACGAGGATGCCGCCGAGACGGCAGCGCCCGCCAAGAAGGAGACCTTTGCCGAGCGTCGCGCCCGTCTTGCTGCCGAGAAGGCCGCAAGCGAGGGTGCTGCTGAGGGCGAAGG
>CABQHR010000134.1 GCA_902463875.1 uncultured Collinsella sp. | reverse complement strand
GACTCCAGGTCGTGCTTCACCCTGAGGTCTATACTCATGGAAAACCTCCCATTTCTCGATGTCCAAGAAATGGGAGGCAGTTCACAGGCACCTTTGCGGTGGTTTCTCCGTACAAAAAGGCCCGACTCTGTCTGATGACGCGGAGCCGGGCCTTGGTCGTTAGAACGGCGGAACCAACTACTCGACTGTGACACTCTTTGCCAGGTTACGGGGCTGGTCGACGTCGCAGCCGCGCAGGATGGCCACCTCGCGGGCAAGCAACTGCAGCGGGACGCTCGCCGTGATGGGGCTGAACACGTCGCGGACGGCCGGCACACGAATGATGCAGTCGGCAATCTTGTTGATTTCCTCGTCACCCTCGGTGGCAACGACGATAACCTTGGCGCCGCGCGCCTTGCACTCCATGAGGTTCGACACGGTCTTGTCGTAGGTGGCACTCTTGGTGGCCACAGCGATGACAGGGAAGCCCGGGTCGATCAGGGCAATGGGGCCGTGCTTCATCTCGCCGGCGGCGTAGGCCTCGGCATGCAGGTAGCTGACCTCCTTGAGCTTGAGCGCGCCCTCGTAGGAAATAGCGGCACCCATGCCACGGCCCACGAACAGCGCCGACTGCGCGTCCTTGCACAGCAGGGCGGCCTCATGAACGGCCTCGGTCTGGGTATCCAAAATCCACTGGATCTGCTCGGCCGTATCGGAAAGCTCGCGGAACAGCATGCGCGCCTGTTTGGTGGTCAGACGGTACTTAACCTGCGCCAGCAGCAGAGCCAGCAGCGTAAGGCTCACGACCTGACCGATAAAGCTCTTGGTCGAGGCGACCGCGATCTCCTTGTTGGCCTTGGTGTAGATGACGCCGTCGCTCTCACGCGCCACCGGGCTGCCCACCACGTTGGTGATGCCGAAGACCTTGGCGCCCTTGATGCGCGCGTCGCGAATGGCGGCAAGGGTGTCGGCCGTCTCGCCCGACTGGGACACAGCCACGACAAGCGTCGTCGGCGTGATGATGGGATTGCGATAGCGGAACTCGCTGGCCGCCTCAACCTCGGTGGGGATGCGAGCCCAGCCCTCAATAAGGTTCTTGGCGATGAGGCCGGCGTGATAGCTGGTGCCACAGGCGATCACGTAGACACGGTCGATGTCGTTGAGCTCCTCGAGGGACAGGCCCAACTCGTCGATATCGAGCTCGCCAGCCGGCGTCATACGACCGACCAGCGTGTCGCGCACGACGCGCGGCTGCTCGTGGATCTCCTTGAGCATAAAGTCAGGATAACCGCCCTTTTCGGCCATGTCCAGGTCCCAATCGATATGGGTGATCTTGGGCTCAATCATGTTGCCGGCCTCGTCGGTATACTCGACGCCCGCGGGCGTGAGCTTGGCAAACTGACCGTCCTCGAGCACCACGACATCGCGGGTGGCATCGATAAGCGCGATCACGTCGGAGGCAACGTAAGAGCCGGTCTCGCCCACGCCGACCACAATCGGGGAGTCCTTGCGGGCAACGGCGATCACGCCGGGCTCGTCGGCGCACACGGCGGCCAAGCCATAGGCGCCCACCACGTGGGTGCAGGCCTCGCGCACGGAGGCCATCAGGTCGTGCGTCTCGGCATAGGCCTCTTCGATCAGATGCGCGAAGACCTCGGTATCGGTCTCGCTCTTAAAGTGATGGCCGCGGCCCTCCAGCTCCTCGCGCAGCTCGGCGAAGTTCTCGATGATGCCGTTGTGGACGATGGCGATGCGACCGTCGCAGCTGGTGTGGGGATGAGCGTTAACGACGGAAGGCTTGCCGTGGGTGGCCCAACGGGTGTGACCGATACCGCAGGTAGCGTCGCTGTCGATGCTGGAAAGCTCGCTCTCCAGGCCCGCAACCTTACCCACGCGGCGGATAACGTCGAGGTGCGCCGCGGCGCCCTCGCCCACCTCGAGCGCGACGCCCGAGGAGTCATAGCCGCGATACTCCATACGCTTGAGGCCCGTGACCAGGATGTTCTTTGCAATATCAGAGCCGGTGTAGCCGACGATTCCGCACATAAGATAAATCCCTTCGTTCGCGTGACTGCAAGACGTCCACGCACAAGGGGCGCTGAGACGTATAACGTTCGAGTATTGTACTCACGCAAGCACAAGCTGATATACCAGAAGTGGTATCTCAACTTAGATACCACCCGATGCACACACGTCCAGCCGGTCCAAACCACCACAATGGGGACAGGCACCTTTGTGGTGGCCGCGCTGGCAACGGCGTTTCCCCAGATAAAACCTGCCAAAATAAACCTGTCCCTTTTTGGTAGGTTTGGGATGCTACAATCTGGCTTGTACTTGAAACGCATCAAAGGGGCCGCTATGGCAAAGGTAAAAATCAGCGACGTCGCGCGCGAGGCCGGGGTTTCGCTGGGCACGGTTTCCAACGCGCTCAACCACCCCGAAAAGCTGCGCCCCGAGACCCTCAAGCTCATCAACGAGACCATCAATCGCCTTGGCTACCTGCCCAACCAAAGTGCCCGTCAGCTCGCAGGCGGCACCACCAAGTCCTTTGGCCTTGTCCTCCCCCGTCTCGATCACGGCTTTTCGCTCCAGATTGCCAGCGGTGCCCACAACGAGGCGCGCAAGCACGGCTATGACTTGCTCATCGCCAACGCCGACAACGACGACATTCTCGAAGACCATTACCTGCGCTACTTTATGGGCACGCAGATGTCCGGCGTCATGGTTCAGCCCATGGCATCCCCCGACTGGCACCCGGCCATGGCTAAAATGCCCGTGCCGATCGTCCATCTGGACATCCACTGTTCCGAGCCCGGCCACTACGTGGCTGCCGATAACGAAGCCCAAGGTCGCATCATCGCCGAACTCGCCGTTGCCCGTGGCGCGCGCCATATCACCGTCGTGGGCAGAGCAGCATTTATGCAGCTCACCCTACGCGTGCTTGGCATTCACAAGGCCCTTGCCCTGCACCCCGATATCAAGATCGAAGTCATCGACGCCGGCGAATGGAATACCGCTGCCGACGGCTACAGCATCGGTGCCCAAATCGCCGAGCGCCCCGCGGACGAGCGCCCCGACTTCGTGGTCGGCCTCACCGACGTACTGGCGTCGGGCGTCATCTCGGCGCTGGTCGATAAAGGCATCTCCGTCCCCGAGCAGGTCCGCGTGGCCGGCTGCGACGGCAATCCGCTCGCCTGGAGCGGGTCGGTCCCACTCACCACGGTGGCACCCCCAGGCTACGAGATTGGCCGCAAGGGCGTTCAGTTGCTGATGGAGCAAATCGAGAACAAGCCCGCCGCCAAGACCAAACGCGTCCGCATCGGCTCTGCCGCGCGCCCCGTCACCGCGGTCACGGCCATCGAGGACATCAACCGCCAAGAACTCGTGCGGCCGTTCTTGCTCGAGCGTGCCAGCACTCAGGCAAGCAGCCAAGCCGAAACCACCGCCATCAACCTGGGCGCCTACCTGTAGCAAAAAAGCGCCGCAGCGGAATCAGCCCCGCTGCGTCGCTTTTTCCGGCCCCACGCCCATTAGCCAGGGCTACAGCTACGGATATTTATGGAATGTAGTCCATATTTTCATGAATTATTTTGATAAAATGGATTCTGTTCCACATTTTTTGTAATTTCATAAGAATATTGATTTTGCTCCAATGTTTTCAGACCCAGGGAGAGGCTTTATGGATTTGATTGACCGCAAACAGTACCTCGACTGGCTCATTTCGTGGAAAGACTCGCATGTTATCAAGGTCGTTTCAGGCGTGCGTAGGTCCGGTAAATCGAAGCTATTCGAGATTTACCGTGGTCATTTGCGCGACCATGGAACCACAGATGCCCAGGTTATATCCCTCAACTTTGAAGATCTGGAGTTCGAGTCTCTTACGTCGTATAGAGCACTCTACGACTACGTTTCCGCCAGACTCGTCCCCGATAAGATGAACTACGTTTTTCTGGACGAGATACAGCATGTCGAGCACTTCGAAAAAGCCGTCGACAGCCTGTTTATCAAAGACAATGTCGATCTCTACATAACCGGTTCCAACGCCTATCTGCTCTCGAGCGAGCTGGCAACCTTACTATCCGGTCGCTACGTAGAGCTCAAGATGCTGCCCCTCTCCTTTAAAGAGTTTTGCTCGGCAAAAACCAATGGCGGAAAGGCTCCTACCCAGCTGTTTGACGAGTACATCACCCGGGGCTCCTTTCCCTTTATCGCCGAAACGGGTATCCAGGGCTCCCAGGCGCGCGATTACCTTATGAGCCTCTACGACACCATAGTCATACGCGACGTTATCGAACGCCTGAAGGTCTCGGACGTCTCGACCCTGCGCGATATCACCAAGTTCCTACTCCATAACGTCGGAAGTCGAATCTCGGTTAAAAAAATCTCCGATACGCTCTCGTCCAACGGCAACAAAACCGACCAGAAAACCGTCGCCAAGTACCTCAAAGGCCTAACAGACAGTCTCGTGCTGTATTCAGCGCCGCGCTACAACGTACGCGGTCGACAGCTTCTTACAACAAACGGCAAATACTACGCCGTCGACCTTGGACTTAGAGGCGCTCTCGTCAAAACTCAGAGCAGCGACATCGGTCATATCCTCGAAAATGTTGTCTATCTCGAGCTCCTACGCCGCGGATACGACGTCTACGTGGGCGATATCGATGATGGGGAAATCGATTTTGTTGCCCTAGGCTCAGACGAGACGGCCTACTTTCAGGTTTCAGCCACCACGCTCGACGAAACTACCCTCAACCGCGAGCTGGCCCCCTTTAACAAAGTCCGAGACAACTATGCCAAGACACTTCTTACGCTCGACACGCTATTTGCTGACGCAAACTACGAAGGAGTTCGCAAGCGCAACGTAATCGACTGGCTCTTGGAGTAACTCGTAACGTCCAAAGCCCCGCCGACCCCTTGCCAAGGCAGCTGCCTCGGTCGCTTAAAGCACAAAGCCCCTCTTATCGGCCAAAACTGTAGTCTAGGCGAGATAAGAGGGGCTGGCTGTATCGACGCTTCCGCGCGGGCGTCGTCGTCACCGCTAGCGGCAGACAACGTCCACGGGCACGTTCAGAATCTTGGATATAGATGCGGCCACCCGGCTAAGCGGTTGGCCGCATCTTTAGAATGCTATTGAAATGGCTCGGGCGCAAACGCTAGCGCACGGCCTTGACCGCCGCCGTCAGATCGAACAACGAATCGAGCACGGCCTCGCA
>CABQHR010000133.1 GCA_902463875.1 uncultured Collinsella sp. | reverse complement strand
CGTCTCGCGCGAGGCAGAAAGCGCGTACTGCTTAAAGTGCTCGCGCAGGGCGTCGAGATAAACGTCGGCCGAGGCGGAGGCGCCGCCGCCGATCAGGAACATCTCGGGGTCGACCACGTTGGCGATGAGCGCCAGGGCGCGGCCGAGGTAGTCGGCCATGGTATCGGCCGCGGCCAGCGCGAGCTCGTCACCCTCGCGGCAGGCCTGGAACACGTCCTTGGAGTCAGATGGCCCGGTGAGCTCGATGGGCTCGACGCCCGCCTTCTGGCACTCGGCAAGGTAGTTGCTCACCACGCCGGTGGCGCTGGAATACTGCTCCAGGTGGCCATGGCCGCCGCAGCCGCAGGTACGCTCCTCGTCGGGATTCAGGCACATGTGGCCGATCTCGCCGCCGGCACCCACAACGCCCGACACCACGTCGCCATTGACGATAACGCCGCCACCCACGCCGGTACCAATGGTGACCATCACCACGTTTTGCACGCCCTTGGCGGAGCCGAGCCAGGCCTCGCCCATGGCAGCGGCGTTGGCATCGTTCTCGTACTTAACGACCGCGTCGGGGCAGTGCTCCTGAATGGCGACTCTTAGCTCGGGCAGGTTAATGGCAATGTTGGCCTTAACCTTGGCATCGCCCGATGCCGGGATGGGGCACGGAACGGCCAGGCCAATGCCCGCCACAAAGGCGCGCGGAATCTGAGCCTTGGCGACCACCTGGTCGATAGCCTCGGTCACCGCGGCAAAGCCCGCGGCGTCAACGATGGGAGGCGTGGGCACGCTGGCCTTGGCCAGCAGGTTGCCGTCCTCGTCGAACAGGCCCTCCTTAACCGAAGTGCCGCCGACGTCAATGCCGATGTAATACTGCTTAGGTTCCATGGGAGCCCGCCTTTCTCGTTTAAACATTGCCTGTATGGTACCGCTCCCAAGGCAAAAACCTGCCAAAAAGGGGCAGGTTTGTTTTGGCAGGTTTTATCTGGGAAAACGTGAGTGCCCGCTCAACAGGTCGCACAGGGCCTTCGCCAAACAAAAGGGCACCGGGAGGCGGAAACTCCCGGCACCTGTGAAAGGGACTAAATTGTCTGTTGGAATATGCGGTCCGTCGCGGCGATAACGCCAGCTAGGCTTTCAGTGCCTGCAGCTGCTTGTGGATCTCGATGAGCTCCGTGGCCATGACGCGCATGGTCTCGGTGCCGGCCATCTGGTCCTCGGCATGCAGCAGAATCAGCGGGGCCTCGCCGTTACGCTCGCCGTTGGCCTCCTTTTTAAGGAGCCCCATGTGAACATCGTGGCCACCGTTGTAAGCCTCGTCACCCTGCTTAATAAGCTCCTCGGCGGCGTCAAAATCGCCCGCCTTGGCCTTTTGCACGGCATTGATGTACATGCTCTTGGCGGTGCCGACATAGCTGATGATCTCGAAGCAGGTCATCTGCAGCTCGTTCATATCCTCCATGCGCCGCACCTAGCCCATCACGCTGACGCAGTGGTCGATGATGCCGGCGGCGTTCATACGGCCGTAATCGACCATGTTGATGACCTCGACCGGGAAACGGCCGGCGGCCTCCTTCTCAAAATCGCCCTTGGTGTAGCCAATCTGCGGGCCGAGCAGCAGGATGTCGCACTCGTCCAGGTGATCGTGAGCCTCGTTCATGGGGCGAGCCTCGACCTCGATGTCCAGACCGCGGCTCGCGACCTCGGACTGCATCTTCTGGACCAGCAGGCTCGTGGACATGCCGGCATTGCAGCAAAGCATGATCTTCTTCATGGTTTCCTCCTTATAACTGCGCGGCGCGCAGACGACAACTGGTTTTATTCCTTGCGGCTACTGTACCCACCCCCTGCATCTTTACGCAGGAGGAGAGCCACGGGCACCGGCACCGCGTACCGGTGCCCGCAACAATGGAAGGGAAAACGAACGTTTAGGCGTTCTGCTCGGCAAGGGCTTCCTGCTTGGCGATGGCCTTCTCGGAGATCCTCATAAAGGGCAGGTAGACAGCCATGCCGATGACGAGCTCGAGAGCCTGCCACACGCCGGCGCGCCAGTCAAAGCCCGTGGCAAGCAGGGCGTTAATGACGGGAGGCATGGTCCAAGGCACCTGGGCGATGCAGGGGCTGATGATGCCCGCGCAGGTCAGGCCATAGGTGATGCCGATGAACAGGTCGGGAAGAAGCACGAACGGAATCATGAGCGGCAGGTTGTACACGACGGGGTAACCGTAGATGACCGGCTCGTTGATGTTAAACAGACCAGGAACGATAGCCATCTTGGCAACGGTCTTGGAAGCCTTGTTCTTGGAGAACAGGAAGGTATCGAGCAGGAGCATGAGGGTGCAGCCCGAGCCGCCGATGAGGGCGAAGCTGTTGACGATCTGCATGTTCATGTAGTGATCGGGCTGGATGGTACCACCGGCGGCAAAGGTAGCCATGTTGTCGACGATGAGCATGGTCAGGATCGGCTCGACGGTAGCGCCAGAGATGGTGGACTGGTGAATACCGACGCAGAACAGCAGGTTCGCAAGGGTGTAGATGAGGATAACAGCCCACGGACCGGCGTTCATGATGCTCTTGAGCGGGTTGGAAATGCACGTGGAGATGATGGTGCACAGATCGGTACCGGCAAACACGGCGAGCAGAGCCGAGACAATGGCGAAGATCGAGAGGTTGAGCAGCATCGGGATCATGACGTTAAAGGAGTTGGAGACCGCGGGAGGCACACCCTCGCCCAGCTTGACCTTAAGCTTCTCGACGCCGGAAATCTTGATGAAGAGCGTGACGGAGAGCAGGGCAATGATGATAGCCGCGAACAGGCCGTTGGTGCCGGTGTTGGCAGTCGAAAGGGCGCCCGTGACCTCGGCAGAGGTGACCTTGTCGGTGAGCAGCGGGCTCGTGGCGGCGAGCGTGGCGGTAATCTGCTGCGGCATCATGATGACGAAAGCGGAGATGGCGACGACCACGCAGGCAAGCGGGTTATCGAAGCGCTCGTTCTTAGCGAGGCTGTAGCCAATCAATCCGGCCAAGATAATGGCAGAGACGTTGAGGGTGCCCAGCGTAATTGCCGAACCCCAGGTCTGAAGGTTGGCAAGGCCCGCTGCATCGAGCGGGAACAGGGGGAACACGACGTTGTTAATAAGAACCGCGATACCCGCAAGGATATAGAGCGGCGTGATGGTTGCGAAGGCATCGCGCAGGGAACGCAGGTGAACCTGGTTTCCCACCTTCGCAGAGACCTCGGCAAACTTGTCGAGGAAGCTCTTTCCGTTGTCACTGGCCATGATTGCTCCTAACTTTCAAATCCGGCCTTTTCCTATGCGCACGGTGGTCTGTCGCCCTCTGCCACCAGATGTGCCATGTTTTGCGCGCAACGGCGCGCGGTTTGGGCGTTTGTCCGGTCGCTAGTCAACCACGTGGGTCGTTGCGACCTGCCTGAGCCAGGCTGCCGACTTCTTAAGGCGGCGCTTGTAGCCGTCCATGAGGTCGACCTCGACAAAGCCGTAACGGTTCTTAAAGGCATTAGCCCAAGACCAGTTATCGATGACGGCCCAATAATGGTATCCGCGGCATTTGGCGCCCTCGTCGATTGCCTTGGCGACCCACTCCAGGTGCTGACGCACAAAGTCGACGCGGTAGTCGTCCTGGATGGTCCCCTCGGCGTCACGGTTCTTGTATTCGTCCATGATGCCAATGCCGTTCTCGGAAACGAACCACTCAAGATCGGGGTAATTCTTGGCGCAGTCCATGCCAAAGTCGTAGAGACCCTGCGGGTAGATCTCCCAGCCGCGGCTCTCGTTCATAACGGCGTCGGGCCACACGTACTCATCGGCAAAGTGCGGCAGGCCGTACTGGTCGATCTTGCTCGCCGGCGCCTGGACGCGCGTGGGGTGGTAGTAGTTGCAACCAAGCCAGTCGACAACGCCCTGCTTGAGAATCTCTTGGTCGCCGGCACGGAACGGGAGCTTAACGCCGCCCTCGGCCAGGCTGTCGAGCACGTCGGCGGGAAGCTCACCCTTGGTAATAAGGTCGAGCCACCAGCGATTGTTGATACCGCTGGTCATACGCACAGCCTCGAGGTCTGCCTCGCTGGGGTTCTCCTTGGTGTAGACCGGGGTAAAGCAGTTGATCATGCCGATCTTGGCATCGGCGCGAATAGCGCCCTCGTCATAGGCGCGACGGTAATTGGCCACGGCCAGCGCGTGCGCCAGCGAGATGTGATACTGAACGGTGCGAGCGCGGCTATAGTCGTGGAGCTGCGGGAACCACACGCCCTCCTGATAGCGCTGCTCGGGCTCGACGATGGGCTCGTTAAAGGTGAACCAATACTTGATTTCCTGGCCAAACTCGCGGAAGGCAACGTCGGCGTAATGAGCGTAAGCCTCGACGACCTCACGGCTCTCCCAACCGCCGCGGTCAAAGAGGTAGGTGGGCATGTCAAATTGGTAGAGGTTGACGAATGGCTCCAGGCCGGCCTCGCGAGAGGCGCGGAACAGCTCGTGATACCACGCGGCGCCCTCCTCATTAAGGTTGCCGTCGGCATCGAGCAGACGACTCCACTGGATGGAGGTGCGATAGGTATCCAGGCCCAAGTCCTTCATAATGCGAAGGTCCTCTTGGTACTTAGCCATAAAGTCATTGCCGGCATAAGAGCCAACGCGGTTGTAGAACGAACTCAGATCCTGGATGGACCAGGTGTCCCACAGGTTCTCGAGCTTGCCGCCCTGGTTCCACTGACCCTCAGTCTGCGGGCCGGACATAGCGGCGCCAAAGAAGAAGTCACGGGGCAGCTGATACTGTGCCATCAAGTCCTCACTTTCGTGTTCTAGAGCTTCCGTTTGGAGACGGATTTGCTTTGGCAGGTTATCCGGCGCGGGCGCGCACCGGTTATCCAGATATCCAGCCCGCCAAAACAAATCCGTCCCCAAACAGTACAAGCAAACGCCAATGCATCTCGCTTGTTGTCTGTAACTATAGCGCTCTAATTTCTTATGTAAAGCGTCTTTTTCATTTTTATTTATCGAACTTCTTTCATGAAAGCCATATGGATGCTTTTTAAGTAGGTATACTTACTTTATATCGACGCAAATATGAAGGGAGGATTGCATGATTCCCAAATACGAGGCGATAGCTGCAGATATCCGTCGAAGCATCGAGGACGGTGCCCTTAAGCCGGGCGATAAGTTACCCACCGTCGTTGAGTTCTGCGAGCTCTATAGCGTTTCCAAAATCACCGTCAA
>CABQHR010000132.1 GCA_902463875.1 uncultured Collinsella sp. | reverse complement strand
GGCATAGACCTTCTGGTCATGCCGTCCTCTTTGAATGACAAGTTGTCGCTCTGGATCCCGCGCAGCGTCGAGCTGTTACGCGGTTTGGTAAAACCGCGTAACTAAATAAGCTTAAAGCCCTTGCGCTTGCCCACGGAGAGGGTGTCGCCCAGTTTGAGGGCGCTCGGATCGATGTTGTAGCTCTTGGGAGCCACAGCCTTGCCGTTGATCTTGACGCCGCCGCCGTCGATGTCGCGGCGGGCCTGACCGGCGCTGGCCGAAAGGCCCAGGTCCTTGAGCAGGCCGGCGAGGTAAATCTGGCCCTCGTCGTTGACGGTCAGCTCAACGTGCTTCTCGGGGAAGTCGGCAAGCTGGCCCTCCTTGAACACACGGTCGAACTCGGCCTGGGCCTCGTCGCCGGCGCCGGCGCCGTGGTAGGTGTCGCACAGGTCGCGACCCAGAGCGCGCTTGAGCTCGTAGGGGTCGGCAGAACCGTCGGCCAGGGCGGCGTCGATCTTGTCGACCTCGGCCGGGGCGAGCGAGCTGGCCAGACGATAGTACTTGCCGATCATCTCGTCGGGGATGGACATGGTCTTGCCGAACATATCCTTGGGAGCATCGGTCAGGCCGATGTAGTTGCCATAGGACTTGGACATCTTGCGCACGCCGTCGGTGCCCTCGAGCAGCGGCATGGTGAGCGCGATCTGCGGCTCCATGCCCATCTTCTCCATAAGCTCGCGGCCAGCGAGCAGGTTGAAGAGCTGGTCGGTGCCGCCCATCTCCACGTCGGCCTTGATCTGAACGGAGTCGAAGGCCTGCATCACGGGGTACAGGAACTCGTGCAGGGCGATCGGCGTCTGGGACTGGTAGCGCTTGGTAAAGTCATCGCGCTCGAGGATGCGGGCGACGGTGAACTTGGAGCACACCTGCAGCAGTCCGGCCAGATCCATCGACAGGATCCAGTCGCCATTGTGCACGATGGTGGTCTTCTCGGGATCCAGGATCTTCATGGCCTGGCTGACATAGGTCTCGGCGTTGGCCTCGATCTGCTCCTGCGAAAGCTGCGGGCGGGTGGAGTTCTTGCCCGAGGGGTCGCCGATCAGCGCGGTGCCGTTGCCGATGATGAGGGTGACGTTGTGGCCCAGGTCCTGGAACTGACGCATCTTGCGCAGGGGCACGGCATGACCCAGGTGCAGGTCGGGGCTGGTGGGATCGACGCCGAGCTTGATGTTGAGGGGCTCGCCCTTCTCAAGCTTCTTGCGAAGGTCGGCCTCGGGGACGATCTGCGCTGCACCCGAGGTGATGATACGCATTTGCTCGTCAACAGACAGCATTGGGTATCCTCCTTTTGCTATAGCACCCTCACCGGATACGGCGGTGCTGGAAGTTCATAAACTCTCTTATGATAACCAAAACGGCGCGGCCGAACACCTACGACAGGAAAATCCTCGTCCTGCCGCACGCGTCGATAACGACCGGCAAACGCGTGCCGTCACGTTCGACCAAAAAGCGCGCCCGCTGACGGCGCGAGCAGTCACGGCAACGGATCTGCCCCGTTGCATCCGTGGCGCAGACGCCCTCGGCGGTCAGCAGGCAGTGCTCGCACACCATAAGCTCGGGACGGTCGGCGTCGACCGGACCCCAGACGCCGGGTTCAGCAGCCAGTTCGGCAATACGCTCCGCATCATTGCCGAGCAACTCGGCCGGCAAGTACACCCGCCCCGCACCGAGTCCGCGCAGCCAGGTAAGCGTGGCCCGATTCGCGCAGAACACCGGCGCCGCCACGTCAAACGTCACGCCCAGCTCGCGAGCGATCACCACCTGTCCCAAGTTGCGGCAGACAACGCGCCCGGCACGCTGCATCAGTGAGCGGGTCCAGTCAGCGTCACCCGTGCGGCACACCTCGTCAAGCACCACAACAGCGTCGGACAAATCGAGTTCTCCGCGCGGGTCGGCATCCATCAGCTGCCAAGCAAAAACCATGCGAGCGGGAACCGCGCACTCCACCAACTCCGTCGACGCACCGCCATCCACCGTAACGCCCTCAAAGGGCAGCACCTCAACGGCACGCGCAACGGGCGCAATCGCATCCGCCTCGGCCCGCATGCGCTCCAACACCGCCGCCGTCTGATCCAACACGCCGGCGCTGCGAATCAGGTACACCTCGCAGCCCGTGTCAACCTTACGCTTGCAATGCACGACGACGCGCTCCCCCGCCGCGGCATCCACCGGACAGGGCACCTGCGGCCAGCGCTTGGGCACATCGGGACGCGCGTCGGCACCCGGATAGAACCGAATCTCGAGCGTGTCACCCGCCGCCACGGCGGCATCGAGCTCAACGGTTACCTCTTCGTGGCCAACGGCCACCAGGCGTCCCACGCGCACACCTTGGTTGATCGCACGCTCAAAGCTCATAAGCTCGGCACCCGAACGTCCTCGCAGGTACGCATCGGTAAACCCACGGTTAAACGACCTTCCCAGCTCGCGCTCGAGCTCTTCCACGGCACCGGGGTCCCACGCGCCGTCGCACAGCATATCGAGTGCCCGGCGCCACACCCGCACCACGTTGAATACGTAATCAGGGTTCTTCATGCGCCCCTCGATCTTGAGCGACGCCACGCCGGCATCTACAAGCTCGGGCAGATGCGCAATACCCAGATAGTCACGCGGGCACAGCAGGCGATCTCCCTCGACGGCGACAACGCTCTGTCCAGCCTCGTCCACCAGGTCGTACGCCAAACGGCACGGCTGCGTGCAGTCGCCGCGCATCGCCGAGCGCCCACGCCGCAGGGCCGAGAACTCGCACGCCCCCGAATAGCCGATGCAAATCGCACCGTGGCAGAATACCTCGATGGGCACGCCCGTGGCACATAGCGCCGCAATCTCGTCGACCGTCAGCTCGCGTGCCGTCGTCACGCGCTCGACCCCAAGCTCATCGGCGGCAAGCCGCACGGCGCTCTCGCTATGAGCGCCCGCCTGCGTGGACAGGTGAATCTCGACCCCGGGAATCGCCGCGCGCAGCGCGCAGGCCAACCCGGCATCGGCGACAATCAGAGCATCGGCGCCCAACTCCAGTGCATGAGCTCCCAACGCCACCGCGTCGGACAACTCATCGTCAAACACGAACACGTTGAGCGTTACGTACACACGCACGCCATGGGCATGCGCCACGGCGCAGCCGCGCGCAAACTCGTCATCCGTAAAGCCATGGGCGCTCACACGGGCGTTAAAGCCGCCCAACCCCGCATAGATGGCATCGGCACCCGCGGCGATGGCCGCAAGCATCTGGTCGAGTCCGCCCGCCGGCGCCAGCAGCTCGGGCAGCGCCGCACCGGCAGCATCCAATCCAGTCTCGTATTGTCCGCTCGGCCCCATCGTCCGAATCGCCATCGACAAACTCCTTACCAAGGTATGCATTCACTCTGAAAAATGCCGTCTTCCAGCATACACGAGGCCTCGCGCGCCCCGTTTGGTTTATCGTGTAATAACTTATGTCCATCCTGCCCCGACGGCACATCCACCGTCTGGCACGACATACCTGGAGGTCAATATATGGGTCCTCGCCAACGACAGGGACACAGCCGTTCAAAGACGCACGCCCTGCCCATAATCCTGCTCTCGTTTTTGGGCTTTCTGCTGATTGCGGGCGTGGCGTTTGGCATCGGCATGGTCGGTAACGTCAACCGCTGGCTGTCCGATCTGCCCGACTACACCGACGCCAACGCGTATCTGGTGAGCGAGCCCACCGAGATCGTCGACTGCAACGGCAACAAGATTGCGAGCTTCTACACGCAAAACCGCAAGTCCATCACCAAGGACGAGGTCTCCCCCTACGTGCTGCAGGGCACCGTTGACGTCGAGGACGAGCGCTTCTACGAGCACGGCGGTATCGACCTGTGGGGTATCGCGCGTGCTGCGGTGGCAACCCTCGGCGGCGGGCACGAAGGCGCCTCGACTATCACCCAGCAGCTGGTGCGCAACACCATCCTGCAGGAGGAGCAGTTCGACTCGACCATCGAGCGTAAGGTGCGCGAGGCCTACATCGCCGTCAAGATGGAGGACATGTACTCCAAAGACGAGATCCTCATGATGTACCTCAACACCATCTACTACGGTCACGGCGCCTACGGCATCGAGGCCGCAGCCGAAACCTATCTGTCCAAGAGCGCCGCCGACCTCACCCTGAGCGAGGCCGCGCTGCTCATCGGCCTTCCCAACTCGCCTTCGCAGTACGACCCCACGGTCAATCCCGATCTGGCACTGTCTCGCCGCAACAAGGTTCTCGACAACATGCTGCGCCTGGGCCACATCACCCAGGAGGAGCACGATGCCGCACAGGCCGAGCCCATCACCCTCAATGTGACCGAGATTTCGGGCAGCGGCGTCGACGTTTACTCGCAGCCCTACTTTGTCTCCTACGTCAAGCAGCTGCTGGAGCAGGAGTTCTCGACCGACGTGCTCTTTAAGGGCGGCCTGACCGTCAAGACCACCATCGACCCCACGATGCAGCAGGTGGCAGAGAATGCCGTCCGCGAGCAGCTCGACACGCTCTCGCTTGACGGCCTGGACATGGGCATGGTCGTCGTCGACCCCAAGACCGGCTACATCAAGTGCATGGTGGGCGGCTACGACTACAACGCCGACGAGAACCACGTAAACCATGCCACGGCCAAGCGTCCCGTCGGCTCCACCTTTAAGGCCTTTACGCTGGCAACTGCCATCCAAAACGGCATGAACCCCAACGTCACCCTCAACTGCAACTCGCCGCTCAAGGCCAAGGGCACCACGACCGAGGTCCAAAATTACGCCAACCAGAGCTATGGCAACATCACGCTTAAGCAGGCGACGGCATACTCCTCCAACACCGGCTACATCCAGGTGGCGGAAGCCGTCGGTAACAGCAAGATCATCTCGCTCGTCAAAAAGCTCGGCATCGACCCCGCCAAGGACAACATCGAGGACGTTCCCGTCATGACCCTCGGCACCGGCTCGATCTCGCCGCTCGAGATGGCCGCCGCCTACGCGACGTTTGCCAACGGCGGCTACTATCGCCAGCCGATCGCCATCACCGAGATTGACTCTCGCACCGGTTCGGTGCTGTACCAGCACACCGACAATCCCTCACAGGTGCTTACCGAGGGCGAGGCCGCCGCGGTCACCGATGTTCTGTCCGGCGTCATGAAGGGCAGCGGTACGGGTGCTGCCGGCGCCCTGAGCGTCAACCAGCCCTATGCCGGCAAGACGGGCACCACCGACAACACCACCAACCTGTGGTTCT
>CABQHR010000131.1 GCA_902463875.1 uncultured Collinsella sp. | reverse complement strand
CTTGGAAGATACGGCAGGTATTTGGCGGCAAACACTTGGTCGTTGTCTTCGGGCAGCGTGTACTCGACAATCGAGTCGCTTTTGTCCGCGCAGAGCACGATGCCTATAGGCGGATTGTCGCCTTCGTTCATGAGCTCGCGCGTGTAGTAGTTCACATACATTTGCATCTGGCCCAGGTCCTGATGCGTAAGATCGTCCGTCTTAAGGTCGATGAGCACGAAGCAGCGCATCAGATAGTTGTAAAACACAAGGTCAATATAGAAATGGCGCCCATCAAAAGTGATGCGCTTTTGGCGCGCCTCGAAAGCGAAACCACGGCCAAGCTCCAGCAGGAACTTCTGAAGATGCGTGATGAGCGCCTGCTCTAGATCGCTCTCGCGAAACGCAGTATCGTCCGAGAAACCTAAAAACTCCAGTACATATGGGTCGCGGATGATATCCTCGGGGCGACGAGCCGGGGCGCTCTTTTGGATTTCCTGGGTGACGGCCTCCTTGTCCTTGCTGGCAAGCAGGCGCTCGCGGAACATGGTGTTGATCTGGCGCTCGAGCTGACGCGTGCTCCAACGAGAATCGGCGCATTCGTTCATGTACCAGGCGCGAGCATCGGGGTCGGGAATGCGCATCAACCTGCGGTAATGAGTCCAGCTCAATTCGCTACGCAGTGCGTCGCGAATTGGAAACGCAAGAAAGAACTGACGCATATTGCGAAGGTTTGCGATGCCAAAGCCTTTTCCGAAATCCGCGGTAAGCCTTCTGGAGAGGCCTGCAATCAATGCCTCTCCATATGCTGCGCGCTCCTCTCCGCCCTGCTCATCAACAATGCTCTTGCCGATCTCCCAATACGCCTCAACCATCGCAAAGTTAACGGCGGTATAGGCCTTGTCGCGAGCGGCGTTGAGAATCGAGGAAACCTGCTTGTAAAAAACTTCTGGCACGATTGCCGATTCTCCACGGTTTACCAGTTCGCCCATCACTGTCGCCCCACTTTCCTCTTGTGGAATGCATCTTTATCACATTTAGTTTAAAGCCTCGCGCGGACACGAATTGCTGTGCTGTCTGGCACCTTCGCATGGGAGCCTTGCGGTGACTAAAATGTGGCCATAGAGGCAGTTTTAGCGAATCCCGCGGGAGTGACACGCATGGATAACAACACTTTGCTACTCCTTCATGTCAAAAATAGGGGCGCAGAACGGTATTCTGCGCCCCTCATCGAGTCGATGCGTCTAAAAGGTCGGCTTGCCTATTCGCTAGCGCCTTCGCTGTCTTCGCGATCGTTGGCAAGCATTGCCGCGCCGACGGCTGTTGTCGCTACGGCGGCAGCGGCGAGCCCGGCGGCGATGCCAGAGCCGTCGCCCGTGCCGGCGAGTTTTCCGCCCGAGCCCTTGCCCTTGTTGCTCTTACCGTTCTTGTCAGCGCTGCCCGCGTTTGCATCGTTGCCGTTGCCGCCGCCGGTACCGTTGCCGGTGTCGCCCGCGTCGCCCGAAGTCGTCACAGTAAAGCTTGCGGCTCCGTCGGTGGCAAGCGTGTAGTTTTGCGCCGCGTCGCCCAACAGGCCTTTCGCACGCACCCAATACGTCCCCGCGGCAAATGCCTCATCCTCGGCCATTGCCGTGCCCGGCACACCGTTTGCATCGTGCATAAACTCGAGCTGGGCGGTGCAGGCATCGCCTTCGAGCTTGCCCTCGAGCGGCGCCACGATCTTTGCGCGCACGTCCTCGCCGGCCTTAAGGCCCTCGAGCCCTTCAAAGTGGGGCGTCAGTGCGCGCGGGTCGATATCGATGGGCACGGAACCCTGCAGTTCCGTAACGGTCTCGTTGCCCAGGGCGTCGACATCCACGTATTCGATAGCAAACGTGTTGCCCGAAGCTGCCACGTTGAGTACGTTACTGCTGTCGACAAGGCGGAAACGACCCTCGCCAACGGTCTTTCCATCCTGGAGTGAGGCATCGCTCAACGAGTCGCCGTATGTCATGCGCATGCGGGTCGGGAGGTAGTACGAAACGGGCTGCTTGTGCTTCGCATCGTAATTGCGCTGGTAGATGCTTCGGGCCAGTGCCGCATCAACAAAGTCGGACGCAATGATGCCAATGTGCTTGAGGCAGTCCTCCTTTGTGCTCTCATTTCCGGTGCTGTTTATATACTGGCTCTTGTATAGATGCTCGTTGACCACTCGTGCTGCGGTAAAAGGATTGCTTCCTTGCTTATAGTTCGTGCAGCTGGTGTAGTTGATACACCAGCTGTGCTCCAGGACCTTTGCCTTGGCCCCGCCATTGTCCTCGACGTCCACCATGATGCGGGCGAGCTTGGTTGTCTCCTGCAGCGCCATATCGACCCAGCCGATTTTGTCGGTTCCTGTGCATTCGTAATGGTCCTGGGCGTATACCTTGGTGCAATAGGGCTCTTCGTCACCCGTTTTCCCCACGGCTTCAAAGCCCCGCTCGTCTCGAACGAGACACATAGAGGTGCTGTCGGTGTGTGCTGCGATTTTGTCGTCCCATTGGGTGAGGTCGAGGCCCCATGTGTGGCTGCTTACGCTGTTGCCGGCGAGCCCAAACCGACGCAGCAGGACGATCTTTCCGCGCACCTCGCCCAGCGTGGGGATGCGGCTCGATGTGTAGAACAGGTCGGGGTTCTCATCAAAAACCTTGCCCAAGGCCGTCGTGAGGCTTTCGTTGGTAGCCTCGTCATTGCCTCGCGACACAAGCATGATGAGCGCTTCTGTCGGGTTTTCGCTCAAAAACGTATTGAAGTACCCGATGACATCGGAGAGATGCATAAAGTTCCCGTCTTTTTTGAGCAGGTAACAAGCTCCGTGGTCGATGCCGGGGTTCTCACCCTTTCCAAGTCGAATATCAAAATAGCGAACGCCTTCGAGCAGCTGTGTGGGGATGTAATCCTGCTGGCATTTTGCTTGGGAGGATTGGGGCTCGGTGTCGTTGTCCACGCTGCAGGTGCCCGAATCGTGCGTGCCCGGGATGCTCAGTTCGTCGAGGAACTTGTTGTTGTCGACGTATTTCATCCAACATGGCCCGTCGGCGTAGCTGCTATACCTGATCCAGTCGATACTGCTAACCGTGGTATTGGTCTCGCCCTTGTCGTAACCGACAAGCTCGAGCTCCCACGGAATGCTCTTTCTCTTGTGGCAGATCTTGTTGTTGTCTTGGTCTTTGCCGTCCGATTCTATTGCCAGGTACTTAATGTCTTTTTTCTCGGTTTCTTTCTCGACCGTGCGGTCTCGGATGATGTAGGTTCCGTTTAACTGGCGTTCAAACGCAAAAGCGCGGCTGGGCTTTTTGTCATACTCACCACTCCATACGTGGATGACCTTTCCATCTTTGTCCGAGTCGCCGTCGACCGACCAAATGCTGTAGCCCGTCTTTTTATGCTCTTCGAAATTGAGTAAGGTGCGGATGGCATACCAATTTGTATTATCTGCATCGGTCAGCACGTTCTCAAGGATGAGCTTGCTGGACGTGCCGTCATTAAACAGGTGGCAGACGTTGCCGATAACGTTGCCGTCTTCATTGACGCTTGCGGTGCGAAAATAGCCCGCGGGGCGAAGGCGAATGACGAAATTATGGAGGCTCTTCGCCGGTGTGGGCGCGTCTTCTGCAAATGCCGCTCGCAGGGGAATACCCGGCGTCACGGTTTCGGGCAGGCTTGCAAATGGCGACAATGCTGCGAGTCCTAGGCCCAACGTGAATGCTCGACGGCTGATTGCTTGGTGCTCGGTCATAACTCCTCCATTCGCAGGGTACGGTTATGCGCTCGTTTTGGTCACTATACTGCCCGGATGTCCAAAGGCATCGGCTCAATTGTCTGCGCGGCGCTATAAATCGGCGGGCGGACGCACTGGGGTGCTTGTCGTTTTCGTACTGTTGCCACATTTGGGGCGGTTCCAGCGTCCGGCATCCTCGCGTTCGTCGGTTACCGGCATAAGAAAGGGAGGGTCGGTTTACCGGCCCTCCCTGGGTATGAAGCGCTGGGGCACCGCCGCTTGTTAGCACCGCGCTCGTGTTACCCGCTGCGTTCGCGAGTCGCTTAGCGCTTAATCTCGATATCCTCGAGCTTGACGTCCATGGCCTCGGTCTTTGCCTCGGCGATGTCATCGGCAAACTCCAGAGACTTCATCATGGTCTCGACGGCGTCCTTGTGCTCCTCGACATTGTCGATGCTCACGTAAACGCTGCCGCCGCCTGCTTCGGTGAAGTACTCAGTCGTTACGCCGCCCGAGTGTGTATAGGAAGCGTTGCGCCAAGTCTTGCCGTTGTACTTGACGGGATCATTCTCGGTCCACTCAAAGTTGGCCTTCCATTTGGCCTCGTAGTCGAACAGCTCGTCAGCGTTCTTGTCAGAGTCGAAGACAGGGATGAAGCGATCGCTGGCGTGCTCGCTCTCGGTGAACTTAAACTGGGCCCTGTCGGCGGTGTCGCCGGCAACGTCGGTGATCTCGACGCCCTCGGGCACCTCGACCTTAAACCAAATGAAGTCGGTCCTCATATCCACGGCTGGCTTTTCTGCGCCGCCGCCACCGCCACTGCCGGTAGCGCCGCCGCTTCCGCCGCAACCCACCAGGGCAACCGCGGCAAGGAGACTGATGCAGAGTGTGAGAATCGCAAAGGCCTTCTTTTTCATGGTCGTGTCCTCCTCGATCTGTAACCGCCCATGGATTATCTGCCTTTACTGTACGCGTGGACGGCTCGCTAGGGTGGGCCATGTGTCCCATTCTGAGGGCCGGATTTGCGCCGACAAGTGGCAATATGCGCGGGTCCAAAAGAGGGGGAGGGCCGATGCTGTCGGCCCTCCCCGGGGTTGGGTGCCCGTTGCTTTAATGGGGCGCATGTGCGCAGGTGCGCGTAGGCGCGTGCGGGTGTCCCGTTACTTGAGCTCGATGCTCGAAATCTCGACTTCGCGTGCCTCGTCAACTGCTTTCTTCATGTCGTCGGGGAACTCGATAGAGTTGAGGAGCGTCTCGGCTTCTTTCTTGTGAAGGTCGACGTTCCTAATCATGATATAGACGCTTCCCGTGTCGACGTCGGTAAAGAGGTAGGTATAAGTGCCGCCGTTGTCCTTGCACGTTCCGGTGAGCCATGTTCTGCCGTTGTACTCGACGGGGTCGCCATCCTCCCACTGGAACGTTCCAGTGTGCCTTTCGGCCTGCTCTGCAAAGGACTCTTCGGCCGTCATCTTCTCTTGCCAAACGGGGATGAAACGGTCGACTGTGGTGTTCTCGTTCTCGGGGAAGGTGAGCTGGACCCTGTCGGCATTCTTGCCGGC
>CABQHR010000130.1 GCA_902463875.1 uncultured Collinsella sp. | reverse complement strand
TGAAGCCATAGCGCTTGCGCATCTCGCCGGTGCCGGCGGACACCAGGTCGATGGGACCCCACCAGGTGTAGGCGATCAGGTCGACGCCGTCGGCAATGGCCTCGCCCATGGCCTTGATGTGGCTCTGCAAGTAGGCGATGCGGTACGGGTCGTGGATGGAACCGTCCTCCTCGACCTCATCGTAGGCGCCCATGCCATTCTCGACCACCATCAGCGGAATCTCGTAGCGGGCGTAAATCTCGTTGAGGGCGATGCGCAGACCCAGCGGATCGATCTGCCAGCCCCAGTCGGTGGACTCCAGATAGGGATTCTTGCCGCCAAAGGTCATGTTGCCCTCGGTCATCTCGTGATCCTTGTGGGTGCCCACGGTGCCGGACATGTAGTAGCTAAAGGTGTAGAAATCGACCTTGCCGTCGGCGATATCCTGCAGGTCACCGTCCTCCATCACAAGCTCGACATCGTTCTCGGCCCAGAAGCGCTTGGCATAGAACGGATACTTGCCGCGCACCTGCACGTCGGAGCAGTACCAGTTCATGGTATTCATCTCCTGCTGCGTGGCGAACACGTCGGCCGGATCGCACGTGGCGGCATAGGAGAGGATGAAGCAGTCCATGTTGCCCATCTTAAACTGCGGATAGTGCTCGTGGGCATAGCGCACGACGCGGCCGCTGGCGACAAACTGGTGATGCAGCGCCTGCATACGAGCCTGCGGCGTAGTATGGACCGCCGAAGCCGGGCCCTCAAAGCCCTGAATCATGCTGGTCTCAAAGAGGTTGCCCATGTCCTGAGTGCCGCAGTTGATCTCGTTGAAGGTGAGCCAGAACTTGACCTTGTCCTGATAGCGGTCGAAGACGGTCTGGCAGTACTTCTCAAAGAAGCCGATGAGCTCGCGGCTCGCCCAGCCGTTGTATTTCTCGACCAGGTGATAGGGCATCTCGTAGTGCGACAGGGTCACGAGTGGCTCGATATTGTGAGCGCGCAGGCAGTCGAAGACGCGGTCGTAGAAGGCGAGGCCGGCCTCGTTGGGCTCGGCGTCGTCACCGCTGGGGAAGATGCGGCTCCAAGAGATGGACATGCGGAACATGGTAAAGCCCATCTCGGCGAACAGCGCGATGTCCTCCTCGTAGTGATGGTAGAAATCTATGCCGTCATGGTTGGGGTAGAAGCGGTCGGGGTCGATGTCGATCGTAATCTGGCGCGGCTCCTTGTAGCTGCCACCCAAGAAGTGGTCGTCGACCGACGGACCGCGGCCGTCCACGTTCCAAGCGCCCTCAAACTGATTGGCGGCCGTGGCGCCGCCCCAATAGAAACCCTCGGGGAATCCCATAAGTGCCTCCTCGCTCATGCGTGTTGCTGATGAAACGAGTATGCCGCCGAGTCGCTCCAGGCCAGGGCGAAGGCGCCGATTTGGACACTTCTTTTCGCAGACGCGCGCTGCAACAGCGCTGCAGCTGAAACTTTTTGACACCGAAGGAGCGAAGACGATCCGCCCCGCGCTTACCGGCGGTATGCCGCGGGGGTGCAGCCATACTTGTCGTGAAACTTACGGTAGAAGAAGCTCATGTTTTCATAGCCCACCGCATGCGCAGCCGCCCCGGCCGTGGCGCCGCCGCGCAGAAGCTCGGCCGCACGTACCAGGCGTCGCTCCTGCACAAGCTGCCTAAAGGTCTTGCCCACATGCCGCTTGAGGAGCGCCGTCGCATAATTAGGGCTCAAGCCAAACTCCGCCGCCATCCCCTCGAGGGAGCACGCGGCGAATTCGCGATCGATATAGCCGAGCATTCCCGTCACCAGGGCAGTGGGCCCCGCCGCGCCGTCCGCCGCGCCGCGCACCAGCTCGCGCTCGTAGCAATCCATGAGCTCGGCCAAAAACAGCTGAAACAGACGCAAGACGATCTCGGGACCGTTGGGGCTCGGGTCGTACAGCTCGCAGAGCATCTCCTGCATGTAGCGCCGAATCCGACGGCTCTCGCCGCAATGAAAACGGACATGGCCCCGATGGTCCGTCTCGCTGTTGAGCGCGTTGAACAAAAACCGCGAGACCGCGCTCTCGCGCGAGAGGCTCGACTCGAGACTCCGGCGCAAAAAAGAGCGTGAAACGGTCATGCTTAGCATGATGTCGTCCTCACCAAGCGCCGCCACGGCATGCGGGCAGAGGGCGTCGAGCAAAAGCACCTCGTTGCGGCCCAGCTCGAGCCTCTCCCCCGCCACCGTCTGCGGGCAGCGTCCGCGATACACATAGCTCAGCTCCACGTAATCATGCACGTGCTCGGGAACTGCATTAAAGCGCGAGTTTTTCCTTATCGTCAGGCCACGCGGCATGCCGGGCTGGGCATAGGCAAACCCTGGCTGCCCAATCTTGCGCACTGGGCATCCGTCGATTTCGACATGCTCGGTCATAATCGACCAATCAAATGCCATGCCGTCTTTATAAGCGATCTCACTGGCGCTCAGTTCGCTGAGCCTACGCTCGAGCTCGTCGATCTCCATGGCTTGCCAATCGTTGATTTGGTCATAGTTCGTCGTGATTCAGATATTAGCAGAACGCGCCGACGCGTCCATAATCTGTGCTATGCAGCAGATCGATCGAGCCAAGGAGGATCCATGACCGCGTACTATCAGCAGGTGCTCGAGGGCACATACGACAACCACGTGCTTCCGTTTTTGTGGATGAAGGGCGAGAGCCATAAGACCATTGCCGAGTATCTGGAAAAGATCGCCGGCGCCGACATCCACGAGGTCTGTCTCGAAAGCCGCCCACACCCCGATTTTTGCGGCGAGGGCTGGTGGCGCGACTTGCACTTTGTCATTGACGAGTGCAGGCAGCTGGGCCTTAAGCTCTGGATCTTGGACGACGCACACTTCCCCACGGGCTTTGCCAACGGCGCCGTCAAGGAGGCCGTGCCCGAGCTCCGCAAGATCGTGCTCACGCACCGCACGTTCGACATCGTGGGCCCCACGTCCGCCGCGAGCATCGCGCTCGCCAACATGCTCGACAAAACGGAGCGCTTCTACGGCGTGACACTTATGCAGGACGGCAGCCCCGTCGACGTCGCTTACCGAGTAATCGACGATGCAGACGGCAACCCCAGCCGCCTGGTCTTCGATGCACCTGCGGGCCTCACGCAGGCATGCGTGATGTTCACGAGCGGCAAGACCTCCTACAACGAGGACTACATCAATATGGTCGACCGCGCCTCGGTGGCGCAGCTCATCGATGCTGTCTACGAGCCGCATTTTGAGCATCTGGGCGATGAGTTTGGCAAGACGATCCTGGGCTTTTTCTCCGATGAGCCCGGATTTGCCAACGAGAAGGGCACCACGGGCCCCGATGGCATCTCGGACACGCTCATCGGCAAGGCCACCGCGCCCCTACCCTGGTCGGCCGAGCTTGAGCGTCGCCTACGCGCGGCACTGGGCGAGCGCTACCTGGCCGAGCTCCCGCACCTGTGGGACCGCGAGCCGGCCGGCGCGCACGTACGCCACGTCTATATGGACATCGCGAGCACCCTCTATAAGGAGTGCTTCTGCGACCAGCTCGGAGACTGGTGCCGCGCGCGCGGCGTGCAGTACATCGGCCACGTTATCGAGGACAAGGACTGCCACGCGCGCCTGGGCGTGGGCGCCGGGCACTACTTCCGCGCCGTGGGCGGTCAGGACATGGCGGGCGTCGACATCGTGATCAACCAGCTGGTACCCGGCATGGACCGCGGCCTTCACAGCTACGGACGCGGCGTGTGGGACCTCGAGTTCTATAACTACGTGCTGCCCAAGCTGGGCTCCTCGGCAGCACACCTCGACCCCAAAAAGCAGGGGCGCTGCATGGCCGAGGTCTTTGGCGCATTTGGATGGCACGAAGGCCTACGCGAGATGAAGTGGATCGCCGATCATTTTTTGGTGCGCGGCGTCAATTGGTTTGTGCCGCATGCCTTTAGCATGGCCGCCTTCCCCGACTGGGACTGCCCGCCGCATTTCTATGCGCATGGCCAAAACCCCCAGTTTGCACACTTTGGGCAGCTCATGAGCTACATGAACCGTACGGCGAGCCTGCTGAGCGGCGGGCGCGCAACGACCCCGGTGGCGCTTCTCTACCATGCGGACGCCGAGTGGGCAGGCGAGGCGAACTTTATGCAGCATGCCGCCTCCGAGCTTTTGCGCGCGCAGGTCGACTTTGACATCGTGCCGGCAGAGGCATTTGAGGACACAGGGCGCTATGCCGTTGAAATTGCCGCAAACGGTAGCGGCTTTAGCGTGAACGGCCAGGCATACCGCTGCCTGGTGATGCCCGGAGCCGAGTTTGTCGGCGGAGCCGTGCTCGACTTTGCCGCGCGCGCCGCAGCCGCAGGTGTTGCCGTGTACGCGCTGGATGAGTTGCCGAACAAGCGCTACGACGGTGACACTGCAGGCCGCGAGGGCTTTGCCTCCCTGGATGCAACCGCGCTCGCCGGCATCAAACTCCTGGCGACCACCGAGCTCGCAGGAACACTTGCCAATACCGGCATGCAGACCGTGGTTTGCGCCGAGCCCCAGCCCTGGCTGCGCGCACTGCGCTACGAGCGGGCGGGCGAGAGCTATCTGATGCTCGTCAACGAGCATCCCAAGCAGGGTATCTCCACTCAGATTGCGCTTGCCGACGGCACACCCGTTGCAGGCGCGCGCCTCGACCTGCTCAACGGCACCGAGCCCGCCGCCTTTGACGGCACGCTCGAGCTGGCTCCCTGCGAGAGCTGCATCGTGGTCCTTGGGGCTACAGGTTCCGTTGCTGTGGCAACCGCCGAAGACGAAGCCACATGCGTCGACGGGCCCTGGGCGGTTGCCTTCTCTGCCCCTGGCACCGATGCCTTTGGCGAGTCTGTTGAGCTTGCAGACCTGCACGACCTTTCCTCGGCCGAGTTCCCCGGCAAGGCCGGCACATTCCGCTACCGGACCTCCTTTGTCCTGGGCGAAGCGGCCACCCGCACCGTCATCGACCTTGGCGAGGTCTTTGAGACCGCAACCGTCACCCTCGACGGCAAATCCCTCGGCACGCGCATCTGTCCGCCTTACCGCTTTGAGGCCGGCGCGCTTTTGGCCGGTGAGCACGCGCTTACGGTTGACATCATCAACACCCTCGACCACGCCGTCCCCGACATGTTCGGCATGACCGAGCCCTCCGATCCCAGCGGCCTCTTGGGGCCCGTACGCGTGCTCGGGTAACGCCCCGGGCGCAAACGGCCCAACAAGGACAGCGCCCTATGTTGAGCCCGCGCAGCGTCGAGCGGTCCGTCGTTCATAGACCGGCGGACCAAAACTCCCA
>CABQHR010000129.1 GCA_902463875.1 uncultured Collinsella sp. | reverse complement strand
TACGCATTCGTTACTCCTTAACGGTTTTCTGTAGCAGGCAGACGGCCCAGGCGCCGATTCCCTCGCCCTGGCCTTCCCAACCGAGCTTTTCGGTCGTAGTGGCGGCGACGCCCACGTTTTCGACGTCAACGCCCAGGGCATGGGCAAGGTTGGCGCGCATGGCATCGCGGTGCGGGGTGATCTTGGGTTGCTGACAGGCAATGGTGCAATCGGCATCGACAAACTCGAAGCCCAGCTCGCGCGCGTAGTCCATCACGCGAGCGAGCAGCACCATCGAATCGGCACCCTCATAGGCGGGGTCGGTATCGGGGAATAGCTTGCCGATATCTCCCCCGCGGCAGGCGCCCAGAATGGCGTCGGCCAAGGCGTGCGCGAGCACATCGGCATCCGAGTGGCCCAGCAGGCCGCGCTCGTAGGGGATGTCGACCCCGCCGATGATACATCGACGCCCCTCCACCAAACGGTGGACGTCGTAGCCATGGCCAATGCGCAGGTTACTGAACATGGGGAAGGTCCTCTCCCTCGGCCATGCGGCCAAGCAGAATCGCGGTTACGGGACGCAGGTCCTCGGGCACCGTCACCTTAAGGTTATCGCGTGGGCTCTGGACGCAGCGGACGCGCCCACCCATGCGCTCGACCAGTGACGAATCGTCCGTGCCGATAAAGCCCTCGGCAATCGCCGCGGCATGGGCGCGCTTCATGGCGTCGACACTAAAAATCTGCGGCGTCTGCGCGGCCCAGTACAGCTCGCGCGGCGGCGTCTCGACGATGTTGTCGCCATCGACGATTTTGAGTGTGTCGATGGCAGGCTGGCCGCACACGACACCGTCGAGGGCACGGTCGCTCACGAGCACGTCGATAGCGTGGCCGATAGCCTCGGTCGTAATGAGCGGACGGGCGCCATCGTGGATGGCGACATATTCGAAACCCGCCGGCACCGCGTGCACGCCGGCGCGGGTGGAATCCTGGCGGGTCTCGCCGGCATCGGCAAAGCTGATGGGCGTGTCGTAGTCAAACGGACTGATGGCCAGGCGGCGCATCTCGGCGCGGCGCTCGGCAGGGCAAACCACAACGATGTGGCCGACCTTGTCGCTACGGTCGAACGCGCGAATGGACCAGCTCATAAGCGGACGGCCCGCCACGTTGACGAGCTGCTTGCCGCCGGGGTTGCCAAAGCGCTGGCCGCTGCCGCCGGCAACGACCACGGCGCATACGGGCGCCATTATGCGTTCCCCTGTTTAGTGCCCTTCATGCGGTACAGCGAATCCGCAAGAATGGCAGGGTTGTTGACGCCAAAGTCGCCCAGGCGCTCGGGGTCCTCGCTGATGTCGTCCATGAGCTCCTGCAGCGAGCCGTACTCGTCGACGATCTTCTCGGCCACGCCGTCGCGCACGACGGACACGCGCGAGAGCGTGCGCAGGCCCAGCGGCGTCATGACGGAGTCCTCGTCCAGGTCGTCGTAGCCCAGAACCGCTGCCACGTGCTGCGGGTCGGACAGGTCCTTAGGCGTCATGCGGGCGAGCTCGGCGCGGATCTTCTCGGCATTAGCCTCGGAAGAATCGCTTGCGTAGTCGCGGATCATCAGGTCGTATTCGGTATCCATGCTGGAGCCTGCGAGCTGCTCGAGCTGCATCTGCACGAGCTTGCCCTGGTTGCCCAGCTTGACGATGCAATCCTTAAGCTCGGTCTTTGCCTGCTGCATGATCTCGAAGCTCGAGAAGATGCCGGTGATGTCGGCGAGCGTGACGTAGTCGTCCAGCTCGAGGGCCGTCAGGCGCAGCAGGGAGCGATCGAGCGACTGGCGGGTGGTCTGGAGCGTGGCGACGAGCTGGTTGACCGAGCTCATGATGGTGGTGACGGGCTGGATCTCGTAGCTCTTGCCGTGGACGTACACGTTGACGACGGCACGACGGGCAGAGACCGAGATTACGATGGCGTCGGTGAGCACCGACATGCGGGCGGCGGTACGGTGACGCATACCCGTCTCGCTCGTGGCGAGCGAGGGATCGGGGTTGAGGTGGAAGTTGGCACGCAGGATCTGGGTGAGGTCACCATCGATGACGATGGCGCCGTCCATCTTGGAGAGCTCGAACAGGCGGTTCGAGGTGAACGAAATGTTGAGCGGGAAGCCGTCGTTACCGGCAGCAAGCACGTTTTCGGTGTCGCCAACGCAGATAAGGGCGCCCAGGTGACCGGCGATGATCATGTCGAGGGCAGTGCGGATCGGCTGACCAGGTGCCGTCAGGCGGATGGCCTGTTCCATACGCTTTTGCAGCTCGTTCTTATCCAAGGCATCGCTCCCATCGTATACGCTCCATAAACGCTAAATAGTTTCTCACGGTTTGTCCCTGCGGCGCTCGCGAAATCCGATGCTTACAGAATGAGCGAACACAGCTGGGAGCCCCGTCCCAAATGAGCTGCTTATGTGGTAGCATCGGGATTCACATAAATGAGGGAGTAGTCGCGTGACCGGTTTCGCCTCCGGTAGCGCGGCAAGTCAACATACTGGCCGAAACGGTCTGGCTTGCCTTAATGAACGAGACTCGTGGTTGTGCGCGCAACGCGTACGCCACGGGTCTTTTTTGTTACTCCCCCACTAGAAGTACACGCGGGTTCGACCGCAGAAAGGGAGCCAGACTATGGGACTCGCCGAGCTTGTGCTGCTCGCCATCGGCCTTTCGATGGACGCCTTTGCCGTATCCATCTGCAAGGGCCTTGGCATGAAGAAGATCAACCTTAAGGTCGCCGTGGTGCTCGGCCTGTTCTTTGGCGGCTTTCAGGCCGGCATGCCCGTAATCGGATGGGCGCTCGGCAGCCAGTTCCTGGGCATCATCGGTCCCATCGACCACTGGATCGCCTTTATCCTGCTGGCCTTTATCGGCGGCAAGATGCTGTGGGAGGCCTTTACCGAGGGCGAGGACGAAGGCGACGGCAAGGACGCCGAGAGGATCGACCTAGGCGAATACCTGATCCTGGCTATCGCCACCTCGATTGACGCTTTGGCCGTGGGCATCTCGTTTGCTGCACTCTCGGTCGATATCGTCCCCGCCGTGTCGCTCATCGGCGCCACGACCTTTATCTTCTCCGTCGCCGGCGTGGCGATCGGCCACACCTTTGGCTCGCGCTACGAAAAGCCCGCCTCCATCGTGGGCGGCGTCGTCCTCATCCTCATCGGCCTCAAAATCCTGCTGGAGCACCTCGGAATCCTGGTGCTGTAACGCCCAAACCCTATTGCTCGAAACCCAATGTCGAACAAGGCCTCATGCAGAGTTTTGCATGAGGCCTTTTCATGTAAAAGAACGCCTACTCAACAAGGCTGGGATATCCAGTCCTTCATCGTCATTCCATTCGTTTTCTGGGCAAAGATTCATTCGTTTTTATGTGACTCTAATATTCGTTTTTCGGGTATGATTTCATTCGTATTTATGGAAATGCGAGGTAAACAGTATGGCAACGATGGCGAAAGACACGTATATCCCCCGGCTCATTGACCGCAAGATTGATCAATATCTCAATCTGTTCGGTGCCGTTGAAATCTCAGGCACTAAATGGTGTGGAAAGACTTGGTCCGCGCTTGCTCATGCAAATAGTGCCATATACGTCGATCGTGGTTCGAACCAATTGCTCATCGAGTCCGACCCTCAGTATGCACTAGTTGGCGCTACCCCTCACGTTATTGACGAGTGGCAGCGTGTCCCTCAGGTTTGGGACTGCGTGCGCCATGCTGTCGATGACACCACAGAAAAGGGCCAGTGGATCCTAACAGGCTCTTCTACGCCGGCAAAAGACAAGGTGAACCACAGTGGAGCCGGACGAATCGGTCGGCTGAGCATGCATCCCATGAGTCTTCAGGAGAGCGGAGATTCAACAGGTAAGGTAAGCCTAGCTGCCCTGTTTAAAGGCGAGTTTGCCCCATGCCCTTGCGCGTCGGGAATCGATTCTCTTACCGAGCTCATTTGTCGCGGCGGATGGCCCGACGCGCTTGCACTAACTTCTGACACAATTCGACCTGTACTGATGGGCTATCTAGAAGCTGTGCATAATAAGAGCGTTCCTGACCTTGGCGGACGCGAGCTCATTAGTTCACGCGTGGCAGAGTCTCTTGCGCGAAATCTTGGACAGTCCAGCACAAATGTCACACTTGCCCGTGATGTATTTGCCCTGGATGGCGCATTAGCAGCAACTGATACCCAAAAACGAGAGGTTTCCCAACATCTTGAATACCTCGTGCAACTCTATTTAATTGACGAGTTGCCCGGATGGGTTCCGGCGTCGCGCTCCCCCAATCGCATGAGAACTAAACCCAAACGCTACTTCGCAGACCCCTCATTAGCCATTGCCGCACTGGGCCTTAACAAACAAAACCTACTTGAGGACTACCAGACGCTTGGTCTTGCGTTTGAAAACCTCTGCATGCGCGATTTGCAGGTATATGCCTCATCACTCGACGCCGCCGGGTCTCACCCTGTCCGTTATTACCGCGATGATTCAGACTTAGAAATCGACGCCGTTATTGAGCTTGCGGATGGAACATGGGGGGCATTCGAGATCAAGCTCAGCGAGACAAAAGTTGAGCAGGCCGCCAACAGTTTGCTGCGAATGAGAGACAAGTTGCTTAGCGACAAAATGGGGCGCACGAAGCCTCCGGCATTTCTTGCCGTTCTCACAGGGATGGGAGAGATCGCATATAAACGTCCTGACGGCGTATACGTTATTCCCATTCGGGCGTTTGGGGCTTAAAAAGCCATACGCCCGCACAAGGCCTCATGCAGAGTTTTGCATGAGGCCTTTTTGTGCAGACTTTTGCATGTCATACTTATATGCAAAAGTCTGCACGTTAGGATATCGCCATGGACACTCTTCCCATCACAACACCGCGCCAAGCCGGAATCTACGTACGCCAGGCGCGCGAGGCGCAGGGGATCACGCGTGCCGCCCTCGCTAAAAAGGCCGGCGTTTCGGAGCGCCTGCTCGCATCGCTCGAGCTGGGAGACGCCACCGGCATTCGGCTCGACAAGCTGCTGGCTGTCTTTAACGCACTCGGCATAGGACTCTTTGTTCAGAGCGATAACGACTCCATCACATCGCCCGCCAAACAGCCAGCGACGGAAGCGAACCTCCGTATCGCGAACTCAAATGCCCTGTCAAAGCCGAGCGCAGGCAGGCGGCTCCCTCGACAAGGAACTCCATCTTCCTACGGTGCCTTGCTGGCCCAAATTGCAGCCGAGCAAGGCATTTCCGGCACTTCAGACCTCTCCTTTGGCTGCAAGGTTGTGAAATAAATGGCAGCGATGGAACTTACAACCCTCATTTGTG
>CABQHR010000128.1 GCA_902463875.1 uncultured Collinsella sp. | reverse complement strand
CTCGGCTACATGCACGAACACAACCTGACGCCCGCCGGCCCCTCGCGCGAGATCGCCCTGATCGACGACATCATCAGCGATGATCCGGCAACCTACGTGACGCAGATCACGGTGCCGGTCGCCCCAGCAAAGTAAGAACCGCCCGGAAGGCATCGTGCTTCCGGGCGGTTCTTACTAATCATTATCCAGCAACTCGAATCGATTTCTAGATATCACCAATGCGGCATAATCTTGGCTTTGGTGAAAAACATGGGCAATCACAACGTCCTCGTTATCGTAGTAATAAAGCATTACATAAGAATTAACGAGGCAAGCATGGTAACCAAGCGCTGCAAGCTCGGGTAACTTCGATAAGCCGTAGTCAACTACGCCACTTTGAAGAAGCTGGAGCTGACTACGGTATTTATCAAGAAAATGCCGGGCGGTAAAAATACCATGCCCTAATAGATAATCAACGATATCGTCAACTTCTTGTTCAGCTGTAGGCAGAATCTTGACGTTATAGGCCATATTTTGCCTCAAGGTCATCGAGAGCCTCGAAGGCATCACGTGCCGTGCCAGCAGCACGCTCCCGTTCGGCCACAGCTATACGAGCCATCAGACGAGCCTTAGCCTGTTCCTGAACCATGAGGTCGTAGTCCTCGGATCGAAGTACAACAAATTTGCTATAGCCATTTTTTGTAACAGTCACTGGACCAGTAGTAGTTTCAACGAGCTCCGAGAATTTCGCGGTGTCCCGCATATCTTTAATTGGAACGCAAACGGGCATGGCTCACTCCTAACATAATTGTGTACACAATTATGTTACACCAAAACGACCTAGCTAAAGTCCCAAAGCATCTTCGCTGACAATCTGTATGTCATCGCCCTTGGACTGGAGCTCCAGGGCCTTCTTTACCTTGCTTCCGTAGTTCTTTGTAGTCCAAGCATCACTGCCTTCATCGCCAACAACTACATAGTCGCATTTCTTTGACACTCCGCTCAGTACCTGACCACCGTTCTGTAAAATAAACTGCTTGATACACTCTTTTGAACCATGATAGAAAATACCAGAGAGGCAGAATTTCTTTCCTTCAATTTGAACCCGTCGATGCGCTACGGCGTCGGAGCAGGGATTGATTACCCCCTGCAATAAACCAACCAATTGATTGGATTCGCGCTCATCTATATCACCATCCGCCAAAGCGGCAGTTAGAAGCGAACAAACTTTGTCGAGCAAAGGGTCGCCTTGCAACATATCATGTTCTTCGACATACCGCAGTGCCGACATTGCCTCCAAGGCATCAACTCTGCCATTGGCGACTATCATTTCGCACAAACTTAGAAAGTCGCAGTAATCGGCAGTTTTTTCCGACTTCGCTCTCTGTGCCGAAGCACGGGAAGCCCTTTCATTTGAACGTCGTCTGCAACCAACACCAAGGCTATACGGCGCAAACATGGGGATGTGCCTCTTATCTTCCATAATCAGCGATTGGAAGATGCGCCTACAAGCATCCGCATCGTCCAAGGCTCGATGATGGCTCCCCATCTCGAGATTTAAGCATCGGCAAACCGTTGGAAGCTTATAGTCTGGGTATTCTGGATGCCACTGCTTGGCAAGCTCTTTAGTGCAGGCGTAATTCCACTCGGGTCTGTCAAGTTCATAGGCATCGAATAGCTTCCACAGAACCGCCAAATCAAACGAAGCGTTGTGGGCGACCAGAGCGGCTCCGTCAAACAAGCTTTTCAATGAGCGTGACCATATTTCCGGAAACGTTGGAGCACCGGCAACATCAGCATGAGAAATGCCCGTTAGCCTCATGTTTATTTCTGAAAACGGCTCCTCAGGATCAACCAAATAGGAATCCTCTGCAAGGACGGCACCATTGCAGTCACATCGAATTAGTCCAATTGAGCTAATTCGATCATTGTGTCCATTTGGAGTTTCAACATCCAAAAACAGTACGTCTGCCGCCATGACAGCCCCCTACTCCACGGGCACTTCGCCCGTTTCGATAATTTCCTCAAGCTGATCTTCGTCCAATACAGGCACACCAAGTGCTTGGGCCTTAGTGAGCTTTGAGCCCGCATTCGCCCCTGCAACTACATAGGAGGTTTTCTTCGAAACCGACCCCGTCACCTTTGCACCCAGGAGTTTCAGCGCATCCCCCGCCTCGGAACGAGAACGTTTCTTGAGGGTTCCCGTAAGGACAAAGGTCATATTCTTCAACGGCTGAGAGGAAGCAAGATCGCTGGATATGCCCATTTGCCCCGACTTAGACTGCATTTCACTCATTAAATTTTCCTCAAGCGAAAAGCCGCATAAACGCAATCTCTCGAGTACATCGAGATTGTCCTTTACAGACAAGAACCCGCGGACGCTCCTTGCAATCTCCGGGCCAACGCCTTCAATATTTGCCATATCTTCATCAGTCGCGAGAATAAGCGCATCAACGGTTAAATACCGACGCGCGAGTAACTCGGCAACGCTTTTGCCAACAAGCCTGATTCCCAACGCAAACAGCACGCGAGACAAAGGTAATGTCTTGGATTTATTTAGCTCGCTAATTACTTTACTGGCAATCTTATTGCCAACCAAAATAGGGTCACCAGCAGTGCAAGCAACCTGTTCAGTTTTATAGCGTTTATAGCTTCCGTCTTTCTCTAGCCTTGGAGAACCGTTTTTATCGTATTGGATATCTCCCTTTTTATGACCCTTCTGAGTGATGGCGTACACGCGCCCTGTGTCCAGGCCGGCGATATCGTCGACCGTGAGCTGGTAGAAATCTGCGACATCGTGGATCAGACCGGCGGCGATCATCTTGTCGACGATCTCGTCGCCCAGGCCGTCGACGTCCATGCAGCCGCGGCTCACCCAGTGGAGCAGGCGCTCCTTGAGCTGTGCGGGGCAGTCGATGGACACGCAGCGGTAGGCCACCTCGCCATCCTCGTGAACCACGGGGCTGCCGCACACGGGGCAAACCTCGGGCATGTGCCAATCAACGCTGTCGGCCGGGCGCTTGTCGAGCACGGGACCCACGACCTCGGGGATTACGTCGCCTGCCTTGTGCACGATGATGGTGTCGCCCTCGCGTACGTTTTTGCGTCGGATCTCGTCGATATTGTGCAGTGTGGCGCGCGCGATGGTAGAACCGGCGACCGTCACTGGATCGAACTCGGCAACCGGCGTGAGCACACCGGTGCGGCCCACCTGGATGCGAATCTCGCGCAGGACGGTCTGCTTTTCCTCGGGCGGGAACTTAAAGGCAATGGCCCAGCGCGGCGCACGGGCGGTAAAACCCAGGTCGAGCTGCTGTTGGAAGCTGTCGACCTTTACGACCACGCCGTCGATGTCGTAGTCCAGGTCGCCGCGATGCTCAAGCGCCTGGGCGCAGAACTCGTGGACCTCGGCCGGCGTGGCGCAACGAGCCACGTTGGGGTTGACGCTAAAGCCGGCGCTGCGCAGCCAGTCCAGAAACTCGCGCTGGCTGTGGACGTGCAACGGGTCGGTATCGGCAATGGCATAGATAAAGGTGGCCAAGTCGCGACGCGCCGTGACCTTGGGGTCCTTTTGGCGCAGGCTGCCGGCGGCGGCGTTGCGCGGGTTGGCGAAGGGGTCGCGGCCCTCGGCATCGGCCTCTTCATTCAGACGAACAAAGCTGCCCTTTGGCATATAGACCTCGCCGCGCACTTCGATAGTACGCTCGCGGTCGGCGCCCATATGAGCGAGCGCCGGCTCGGACAGGTGCATGGGCACATCCTTGATGGTACGCACGTTGAGCGACACGTCCTCGCCCGTGGTGCCATCGCCACGTGTGGCCGCGCGCACGAAGGTTCCGTTTTGGTAGGTAAGCGCGACGCCCAGACCATCGATCTTAAGCTCGCAGGTATAGGTGACGCTGCCGGCACCGAGCGCATCCTCGGTGCGCTGGAGCCACGCGTCGAGCTCGTCCAGATCCATGGCATCGTCCATGGAATACATGCGTGCCATGTGCGTTACCGGCGTAAACTGCTCGCTCACGTATCCGCCCACGCGCTGGGTATAGCTGTCGGGCGTCACCAGGTCGGGATAGGCCGCCTCGATCTCCTGCAGCTCAACGAGCATTTTGTCGAAGGCGGCGTCCGTGATCTCGGGCGCATCGAGCATGTAGTAGCGATAGGCGTGGTAATCGAGCTCGTGACGTAGCTCGGCCGCACGCGCCGCCGCCTGGGCACGGGCATCGGTCGGTGCAGTGGCATCCGCGCTCGCGGGCGTTTCGGTATTGATGTCCACGCCGTCACCAAACAGACTCGATTGCTCCATAGCGGCACTCCTTCGCTCGATTTCAAACGGATACAAGAGTACCACCGGTCGCGATGGGGTCGAATAACCCTTTCGAACCGCACCGAATCGGCAGCCGCCAGACTGGGGTGGACAGTTAGTTCAGATACGTATAAATCCTAGAGCTGGATCAGGCACGAACACCCCTGTTTCAACTAATTTGGGCTCCTCGAGACCATGTAAACGTCCCACTCTCCCTTCCAAACACCAATTCGTGCCCCATCCCAATCAAAAATTGCTCAAAACGCATCCCAAGCTGCCCCAGATTTATACGTATCTGAACTAACTGTCCAGACCATTCCGAACCAGGCCTCTTGTCAGCCCCAAGTGATCCGTTTTCCTCCATCCCCAATGGATCACTACGAAAAGAGGGGCTGTCCTGCGTTGGCGGGACAGCCCCTCTGGCTTCGATATGTGCGATACAGCTCGTTAGAAACCCTGACCGTTGCCCTGACCCTGACCTTGCTGGCCCAGCAGCTCCTCCAGATACTGGCGCAGCTGCTCGTCGGTAATACCGCCGTTGCCGGTGTCAGTCGCGCTGTCGTCCTGCTGCTGGTTCTGCAGCTTCTCATCGGAGCCCAGCTCGACGGTGACCTTTTTCTCGTCCTTGCCGCGCATGAGCGTGATCTCGACCTTCTCGCCCACCTCGTGGCCGCGCAGCGCGATGATCAGGCCGTCGGCACTCGTAATCTCATCGTCGCCCAGCTTGGTAATGACATCGCCCTCTTGGATGCCAGCCTTGGCGGCAGGACCGTCCTCAACGACACTCGCCACATACGCGCCGCTATCGGTGCTCAACTTGTTGGTGCGGGCGTTAAGCGCATTGACGCTCGAAAGCGTAGCGCCCATGTACGGATGCACCGGCGTCTTACCGTCGATGATCTGGTCGGCAATGTTCTTGGCATAGTTAACGGGAATGGCAAAACCCACGCCCGAACTGGAGCCCGAGTAGCTCTCGATGAGCGAGTTGATACCCACGAGCTCGCCGTTGTCGTTGACGAGCGCACCGCCGGAGTTGCCCGGGTTGATGGCGGCATCGGTCTGGATCATGTTGGCATAGA
>CABQHR010000127.1 GCA_902463875.1 uncultured Collinsella sp. | reverse complement strand
GCGGGCTGCCCGCGCTGGTCTCGATACAACCGTAGGCGCGACAGCGAACCTCGCCGCGCCGCTCCTCGATAATCCCCCAACCCGTATGGGCCAAACCGGGGTCGATACCCAAAATGACCAAGCCAACCTCCCCTCGCCACAAGTACGACGCAAGACAAGGCCCCGCGCACTATTCACGAACGTCTGTTCTAGAATAACACAACGAGGCCAAGATGCTTAAAGCAAGATAGATTCGGCAGAAGCAATGTGTGCGAGGGAATCCCTCGCACAATGTTTCCGTCTGTACTAGTTCTGGCTAAAGAACGGGAACTGCTTCGGATCCACCGGCGGCTGCGGCATCGGCCCGCCTTGCGGGCCACCTTGCGGTCCGCCCTGGCCGCCCATCATCTTTTCGATGGCGTCCTGGACCTCGCCCTCAAACTTTTTCATACCCTCATGCAGGCGACGCTGGCCATCCTCGGAGCGCAGCTCCTCCATCTGCTCGGGCGAAATACCCAACAGGTCACCCAGTAAGCCCATCATCTCGCCACGCATGCGTTCGCTTGTATCTTCGTCAGCAAAGCGGTTCACCTCAGCGCGCGCCAGCGCATCGACCGTCATGCGTTCCTTGCCGCTCAACCCCAGGTCGGACCATGCAAGCATGTACGGCCAAGCGCGCTCGACAAACGAACGGGCCGAGACGATCGGCGCCGTCGGCAGCATGCGGCGGGCGGCCTCGCCCTGGCGCACGAGCATCAGCAGCAACGAGCAAGCCTCGGGCTTGCCGGCGGCCATGGGGATGTCATCGAAGGGTCGGTTGCGATCCACGTGCGCCTCGAGCGCGCCATCGACCTCGCCCGGCTCGAGCCCACCGAGCAGCTGCGCCGCGCGACCGAGCATGTCGACCGGGCCGTCGAGCGTCGAGAGCGCCCGCGCCAGCACGCGCTCTATGCAATCTTCCACCGCGTTGAGCGTCACGAGCTCCTGCGGCACCACGGCAGACGTGCGGTTGCGCACGCGCGCCACAAACTCGAGGGTCGACAGATACACATCGCCAAAGGGCGCGTAATCGCCCTGGTAGCCACCGCAAAGCGCCGGTGCCGCCAACGCGTATTCGGTCTTGGAAAGCGGACTCAGAGCCATCGCGTCCAGCTCGAGCGCCGTGTCCTCCAACATGAGGCCCAGCGCACGCGAACGCAGGCGCTCGGCATCGCCCGCCGACACATCGCGGTCGAGTACGCGCGCCGCATCCGGCGCATCGCGCTCAACCGTGCGAATGTGCAGGCGCTCGGCAATCGCGCGAACGGCGGCGCAGCGGGCGGCCTCGGCCTCTTCCTGCGCCGGCGTAAAGATGCGGTTGCGGTCCAGCACCAGGCCGATCACGTTGCGCGAGCCCAATGCATCGACAGCCAGCGCCGCAAGCAAAGACGACGGCAAATCGCCCTCGAGCGCCACCACGGCGCGCGACGTGCCATGGGCACGGGCGTTATCGCGCACAGCGAGCACCAGCGCCTGCCACAACCACTCCTCGGAACGAAACTCGGGCAGCTCGTGGTCCTCCAAAGCATCGAGCATTACACCGCGCTGAATCTCCTGAACCAGCAGGCTCTCCTCAAAGCACGGCGCCTGGGCCACCACGCGTCCGCAGTCGTCAAGTACAAACGACCCGCCGGTATACACCGACTCGTCATAGGCACCGACCGGCGCCATGCAGGCAAACCATACGCTGCGCTTGGACGCGATCTTGCGGTAGGCACCGCTGCGAACGGCGGCAATGGCGGCCGTCTCGCGGTCGGTCATATCAAACGCGTTGAACTGGAAATAGGCGATGAGGTCGACGCCGGTCGGCAGCATCTCGAGCTCGCGGTCCAAGTCGAAGATCACGGCAATACGCACGCCGTCTACATCGAAGACCGGCGGGACCCAACGGGCATCACCGTTCCCACCGCGCTGCAGGGCAATGCTCGAACGGGCCGGCACCACATGGCCGTCCTTGAGCATCATGTAGTCGAGCAGGGGCTGGCCCTCAAACGAAACCGCCGCGGGCACGATGCAGATCATAGAGAGTTCTTGAATACGCTCGGCGACACCGGTCAGGCCTGTCAGCATGTCGTGCTCAAAGTCGGCAGTGCCCACCAGGCCGCCGGGCAGAGCACCCATAAAGAGCGGAGCCGGGACGCACAGCACGCGCGCCCCACGCTCGTGGGCCAAACGGGCTTGGTCCTCGATGCGACCGCAAATGCCCTCAATATCACCCAGGCGCATATCGATCTGTGCAAGTGCGAGCTTCATGGCTCAGCCCTTTCCGTCGTAAATCATCATTGTCGTAGTAAAAGCGCCGGCCGCATGATGCAGTCGGCGCTCGCATGTGCATATGCTAGCTATGATACCCCGAGCGGGGGCGCGCTCCTAGAACGTCGCGGACCACAGCCCGTGCAGATTGCAATAGGCATAGACAGTACCGGTCTTGGAGCCGCCGGCAAAAAACGTCGCGGGCTTCATACCGGGCTCAAGGTAATGGACCTCCAGACGGCCCTCGGCCTCAAGGGCAATCCACTCAATATAGTGCTCGGGCAGGCTGGGATGCTCGACCGAGCCCACGCGTGCGCGAATCACGTGACCGTCGCGCTCGCTCTCAACGACCGGCACGTGCTTCTCGTGCGCCGCGTCCTCGGTGTTCGCGGTCAGCTCCGTGCAGCCGGCAGGGGTCGCAACGTCGTCGCCAAGGGCGGCGATAAGCTTGCCATCGGGGTCCTTAAAGAATTTCGCCATGATGTTCTCCTTTGCTGATGTGCCAATGTTCTCGATGGTTCTTATGCCCAAAGGCAGGCGAACCATCCACGGCATGGCAAATGAACACATAACGGGCGGGGACGATGAGACAGCGCGTGCTATCCGCCCTGGCGGCCCCACCCGAGCGGGTTAGCGCCCGTCGCCGCCCAGCAGCGCCAGAACATCCTCGCGGGTAAACAGCGCCGACGAGATGCCGTCGCCGCCGAGCACGCTGTTGACCAGGTCGCGCTTGGACTCCTGCATCTGCATAATGCGTTCCTCGATCGTGTCCTTGGCGATGAGCTTGTACACGGTCACGGTATGTTGCTGGCCAATGCGGTGGGCGCGGTCAGTCGCCTGGTCCTGCGCGGCCACGTTCCACCACGGGTCGTAGTGAATGACCACGTCGGCCGCCGTCAGGTTTAGGCCCACGCCGCCCGCCTTGAGCGAAATCAAAAAGACCGGCACCTCGCCCGCTTGGAACTGCGCGACCATCTTGGCACGGCTCTCCTTGGACGATGCGCCCGTGAGCTTAAGGAAGGCAATGTCCTCCTTGGCCAGACGCTTACCGATGATATCGAGCATACCCGTAAACTGGCTGAACAACAGGATGCGATGCCCGCCGTCGACTGCGCCGTGCACGAGCTCCATGCACATATCGAGCTTGGCGCTCCCCGCCTTGTAATCCTCGTAGTGTAGACGCGGGTCGCAGCAGATCTGGCGCAGCTTGGTGAGCTCGGCGAGCACCTTGAGCTTGTCTTTCTTAAACTCCCCAGCCTCGCGGTGCTGCACCTGCTGGGCGATGCGGTCCTGGTTGGCCAGGTAGAGCTTGCGCTGCTCACCGGTAAGCTGTGCCATCACCGTGTCCTCGATCTTTTCGGGCAGATCGGCCACCACGTCTTCCTTGACACGGCGCAGCACAAACGGCGACACGAGTGCCTGCAGGCGAGCGGCGCTATCGCCCTCGGCATGCTCGACAGGGCTCTCAAAGCGTTTGGCAAACGACTCGCGCGTGCCAAGCAGGCCCGGCATCAAAAAGTCGAAGATGCTCCAGAGCTCAGACAAGCGGTTTTCGATGGGCGTGCCCGTCAGGGCAAAACGCACGCCGGCAGGCAGGCGCTTGGCGGCACGCGCAACCTGCGTGAGCGGGTTTTTAATGTACTGGGCCTCGTCGAGCACCACACGGGCAAAGTCCTGCTCAACATACTCGTCGATATCGCGCCGCATGAGGTCATACGACGTCACGACCACGTTGTGCTCGGCCACGCCGGCGATCTGCACGCGACGCTGGGCCTTGGCCCCCACAATGGCGCACACGTCGAGCGACGGGGCAAAGCGCTCCAGCTCGGCGGTCCAGTTGTACACAAGCGACGCAGGGCACACCACAAGCGTGGGCTTAGCGTCCCCCGCCTCCACGCGCGCCAGGATATGCGCGATCATCTGCAGCGTTTTGCCCAGGCCCATATCGTCGGCCAAGATGCCGCCGAGGCCCAGGTGCTCGAGCGAGCCGAGCCACTGGTAGCCGTCGACCTGATAGCCGCGCAGTGTGGCCTTGAGCGAGACCGGCACCGTAAAGTCCATCTTACCGAGCGTATCCAGGCGCTCGACGGTGCGACGGAATGCAGCGTCGCGATCGGCTTCGAGCGCGGGCGTGCGCGCAAGCATGCTGTCGACGAACAGGGTGCTCGAGGCGGGAAGCGACACGCCGTCGAGCAGGTCGACAGCATCGACCCCCAGATCCTCGGCAAGGCCAAACGCGGCGCGCGCTCCCTCGTCCAGGCGAATGATGTCGCCCGACGTGAGACGCGCAAACGTCTGGTGACGCTTGTAGGAGTCGAGGTAGATGGCAAGGTCTGCCGCCGAAAGCCCGCTTGCGCCCAGCTCGACGTCAAGCAGGTTACTCTTGACAGTCGCACGCACCGAAAGCTTGGGCGCAGGGCGGACCGAGACCTGGCGCAGGCGGTCGCTGAGCATGACCTCGCCCAGCTCGGACAGGGCAGACAGGCCCTCGGTCAGCAAGTGGAACAAGCTCTCGTCATCGCGTTCCTCAAACGCCAGGCCGCCCTCGTAAAAGTCGAAATACAGAGCCGCCGTATCCATAACGCGAAACTCTGCCACCTCGTCGCGCGGCGGCACGCCCGGGCGCCGTTCTTCGAAGGGGCTGCCCGGAGCGCCCAGGCTAAAGAGATCTGCCGACCAGTCGCCGTAGGTAACCGTAATTTTGCAGGTCACGAGCCCATCGTCGACGCCGATTGCCATGGCAAAGCTCGGCTCGGGCGCCACGGTATCGAGCGCAGCGGGCGCGGTAAGGTCGGTGTAGTCGCGCAAAATGGGCAGCGCCATACGACAGAACTCCCCCACCTGGTCGGCAGCGATATGGACCGGCGTGCGACAGGGCAGCAGACGCGACAGAAACGGTGCGGCATGCTGGGCAAACGCCGCATCGGCGCGGCGCGCGCGGTGCGTGTCGACCAGATAGGCAACGTCGCCCGAGGCAAAGCAGTATGCATCGGCCGGCAGGCGCAGATCGTAGCTGCCACCAGCCGCCGGCGCGATTTTGGCGGCAAGGAGCGGTGGGCGCTTGGACAGCGCCTCGTCCTCCACTTCCGGAGGCAGTTCAACCGCCACGTCATAGGTGCGATGCGTCGTCGTCCCCCGCGACCAGGCGGGCTCAAAGGAGATGGTCT
>CABQHR010000126.1 GCA_902463875.1 uncultured Collinsella sp. | reverse complement strand
GTAGAACGGGTGCGCCAGCGCCATGCGAAGCGCGGTCTTAAAGGTGCTCATAGCGGCTCCTTCCAAAGATCAGCGTAGCGGCGGCGACAAACACCAGGGCCATGAGGACCAGCGCGCCAGCGCGAACGACAAAGGGGCCCAGGTCCTCAAAGAAATACAGGCGATTGAACATGTCGCAGATGAGCTTGACGGGGTTGAGCCAGCACTCGACCGGACAAGCGCGGGCGACGTCGTCGGCAAGCGCCATCGCCGGCTCGCCGTAGAGGCCGGCGAACAAAGCGCACGTGGTGGCAAAGCCCGTGAGGATGCCCGACTTGGATGCCTTGCCGCCCTTAACGGGAAGCGTGCCCACAAAAAGCCCCAGGCCCGTGGCGGCAAGCGCGGATGCAGCCCCGCCCAGCAGGCACAACCCCTCGCGCCCGCCAAAGTCGACGCCCACGACCAGGCGCACGTAGCCGATCGCAACCGCCATCGATGCAAAGGAAACCAGCCACGAGCCGACAAAAATGCCGGCCAGCGACGCCGTCTTGGAAAGACCGCCCACGCAGCGGCGCGCGCCAAGGCCCGACAGATTAGGCTGCAAATCGACAACGCTCAAGGCGGCAAACTCGGCAGACATCATCGCTACCAGGCCAAAGAGCGCGTAATAGTAGATGACCGTGCCATCGGGCGTGGCACGCGTCAGACTCACGCGGCGGGTTCCGCCCTCGAGTGAGAGAGCGCGCGCGACCGCCTCCGGGTCGGCGAGCGCCGCCGGGTCATCTTGAGCAATCTGGGCCATGAGCTCGGCGTTTTGCGTATACGAGCTTGCCACCGTTTCAAGGATGCTGCGGTCGGTGAGCACCGACGAGGCGCGCGAGCTGTCGTAACTCGATAGCAGCGTGAGCCTGGGCGTGCCCGCGGCATCGACCGTATAGATGCCCGCGACCTCGCCGGCCTTGAGTGCGCGGTTCGCGGTAGCCGCATCCTCGCACTCGTGAATCTCGAGCAGCTGATCGTCGCCCTCCTTAGACAGCGAGGCCGCCACGTCCTTAAAGGTCGACGCGTCCCAGGCTTCGTCAGCCACGATGGCCACCGGCACCGGGTCGACCTTGCCGTCGGAGCTCAGGTTCGCAAACATAAACATGAACATCGTGGAAAGCGCAATGGGAAAGATCGCGCCCCAGACCCACGTGCTCGGCCGACGCAACAGCGTCTTGAGCGTGATGATGATGGTGTTGAACATGGCCGCCCCCTAGTCGCGCAGCTCGCGGCCGGTGATCTCGAGGAACACGTCATTGAGAGTCGGCGGCTCGGAGTAGATGCGGCCGAGCGCCACGTCATGCGAGCGCAGCGCGTCGAGGATGTCGGTCAGGTTGTGCGGGCTCGCCTCGCACGAGAACGTGAGCTGGCCCGCCGTCGCCGCCAGGTCTAGGACATGCGGCAGGCTCGCAACGGCGGCGAGAGCCGCGCTCGGCACCTCGCCGACCTCGATCACGACCTTCTCGCCCATCTGGATCATGCGCTTGAGCTCGTCGTTGGTGCCCTGCGCCAGCACGCGTCCGCCGTCCATGATCATGATGCGGCTGCAGATCTGCTCGACTTCCTCCATGTAATGGCTGGTATACACCACCGTGGCGCCCTCGTCGCGCAGGCGGCAGATGCCCTCCAGGATGGCGTTGCGGCTTTGCGGGTCGACCGCCACCGTGGGTTCGTCAAAAAAGATGAGCTCGGGCTTGTGCGCGATGCCGCAGGCAATGTTGAGACGACGCGCCAGGCCGCCCGAGAGCTTGCCGGGGCGGAACTTGGTAAAGTCGCCCAGGCCGACAAAGTCGATCGCCTCGTCCACCAGCGCGCGGCGGCGCTTGCGGTCGTTGACGTAGAGACTGCAGAAATAGTCGATGTTCTCGCGCACGGTGAGCTCGTCGAACACCGCCACCTGCTGCGGTACCACGCCAATGCGGCGCTTAAGGTCGTAGCGGGCGGGCGTCATGGGCTCGCCGAACAGCTCGATGGTGCCTTTGTCGTAGGCAAGCAGCTGTAGGATACAGTTAATGGACGTGGTCTTACCCGAGCCGTTGGGGCCGAGCAGGCCAAAGATCTCGCCGGGGGCGATGTTCAGGTTAAAGTGGTCGAGCGCGATAAGATCGTCATAGCGCTTGACGAGATTTTCGACGTGGACGATGTCAGTCATGAGGCGGCCCTTCTGTTGATTGCGGCCCGGTACGATTGCATCATCGCAGGAGCAGGTAGCGCGCGCCAGTGAGCTTTGTCACGAGTGCGGCGCCAACAGAACCGGCATCGCCACAGGACAAAGTAATCAGATTTGTTTGTCCCAAATCTTAAGTAAGTGGGGCTTGCATTTCTGATTACTTTGGCCCGTCCGCGCCGTAGCAATCACCAGCTAAAACAGCTCCACCTCATCCCGCAAGAACTGCTCAACCGAAACGTTACGATCGCCCACAATCATCGGCTTCGCCTGAGGGTTCTGCGCCAAAAACTCAGTCATACCGCTCTTGGACACGCGGCCGCTTTTAACCTCGATCGCCGCAAGGGCGTCATCGCCACGCTTCGCCACAAAGTCCACCTCGAGATTGCCCTCACGCCACCAATACAGCTCAAAGCCTTCTGTTTGAGCACGCGCGATGAGCCGGGCGCCCACCGCAGTTTCGACCAAATGCCCTCGCAGGGCAGAATCAGCCAACAAGTCACCCGTCCCGCGCCACATCGAGAACATTAATGAGGGATCATGCACGAGCAGTCGCGGCGAGCTTGCCCTCGACCTCACCTGCTTGGCGTCGTATTTTTGCAACCCGCTCATCATGCCCGCCTTGGACAGCAGATCAAGATAATGGCGCACGATATCAGTGTTTCCCTTATCGTCGAGCTGCCCCAGCAGTTTTCGATACGATATCTCCTGCGCCGAATACTGCGCACCCAGCTCAAAGAGGGCTCGTATGAGCGCCGGCTTGCGCACGTCTTCCATCTGCAATACGTCGCGCGAGATTGTCGATTCCACGATCGAATCGCGCATATACTCGCGCCAGCGGTCGACATCGCTCTTGAGGATTGCGGCGCCCGGATACCCGCCAAACATCAGGTAATCCTCAAGGCTATACCCAAACGCCTCGGACATCTCGGATAGGCTCCAATGCGTCGAACGCAGTAGCTCAAATCGCCCCGCAAGCGATTCGGTCAGCCCACTGCCGAGAAGCAAGCTCGACGAACCGGACAGCACCACAAGAAGCTCGGTGTCGTTCCAAGAGTCTTCGTCCCACAGGGCCTTGACCGTCTCGGACCAACCCGTAACCTTTTGTATCTCGTCGAGCACAAGGATGGCACGCGAGCCATTACTTGTCAGCTGCCGAGCCTGGCGCCACTCAAGGTCGATCCAATCCCCCGCGAGTTCGCGCGACGAATCGGCACTCGCCACGCGACACGGAAGCCCGCAAGCCTTGACCGCCTGCTTGATGGCCGTGGTCTTGCCAGTTTGTCTGGGACCCATAACCACCTGAATAAAGGAACGCGGCCCCATGAGTCTTTGCTGTAACACGGTCGATATCTTGCGCCTATACACCTAGAGCCTCCTTTTGATAAATCTATCTAGCAAAAATAGTAGCTGTATCTAGCAAAAATGATAGATACAGCTATCAAAAATGTTCAGGTGAAATGATTGTCAGTGAGATATAGTCGCGGTCCCCCTTGCTGGGACAAATGTCACGGTTGCTCCCGGTGGGGCCTCCCCCGCGCGCGCCATCGCGTACAATACCCGTATGAACAGGCTATTCGACAAATCGATCGTGCTGGCGTGCTGCATCGCGGCCGCCTTGGGCCTTGCTGTGGACGCCCGCTTGGTCGCAGCGTTTTGCCTTGGCGTCGTAGTCGCCTCGCTGGCGGAAATCGCGCAAGGCGAACGTGCCCGCCGCGCCAGCGAGGCCGCGAGCTACGCTTACATTATGGTGGCCGTCTTTGCGCCGTCGTTTGCTCCGTTTGCACCCCTCGCCCTCTACGATATCGCGCGACGCGTGCGCCGTGAGCACGCCTGGGGCGCACTGGGCGCCGGCGCCATCTTTGTCTGCGCGCTCGTCGCATATGCCCACGCCGGCGCGCTTCCCACCCGTGCGCTGCTGTTGACCGCCATCCTTTCGGTCGCCGCCACCTTACTGTCGTTGCGCACCGCCCAGTTGGAACGTGAGCAGGAGCGCATGCGTCGCACCCGTGACGAACTGCAGGAACGAGCCCTCGCGCTCGAGGCGCGCAACCGCGACCTTGCCGACCGCCAGGACTACGAGGTCGAACTCGCGACGCTCGCCGAACGCGCACGCATCGCGCGCGAGATCCACGATAACGTGGGCCACCAGCTCACGCGTGCCTCACTGCAAACCGAAGCCCTACGCGTGGTCCACGCCAACGAGCCCGGCGTCGCCGCCGACTTCGCCGACGTCAAGCACACGGTCGATGAGGCGCTTCAGCTCGTGCGCACCAGCGTCCATGCGCTCAACGACAACGCAGCCAATCTCTCCGTGCAGCTCGAACGCATCGTTGAGGACGCGCGCTCGGACAGCGGTCCGCAGATTGAACTTGAGGTTTTGGCCGAGCATGCACCAGCCAACGTCGTCAACTGCTTTGCTGCGGTCCTGCGCGAGGCACTCTCCAACACCATACGCCACGCCCGTGCTCAAAACGTTACCGTGCGATGCATGGAGCATCCGTCGTTTTACCAGCTCATCGTTACCGACGACGGCGCGGGCGCGACCCCGGCGAACAGCCGCAACGCCGCAGAAGGCATGGGGCTCGGCTCCATGCGCGAACGCGTCGAGGCGCTTGGCGGGACCTTTACCGCCGGGCCGCGCGCCGGCGCCCCCGGCTGGCGCGTGTTTGCCACCGTCCCCAAACAGCAAGGAGATGACGCCCGATGAGGCTCATTGTTGTCGACGACGACCGCTTGGTGGTCGATTCGCTCAAGATTATCCTGGGTGCCCAGCCGCAGATCGAAGTCGTGGGCAACGGCGCCGACGGCAACGACGCGGTCGCGCTCTATGCCGAGCATACACCCGACATCGCGCTGCTCGATATCCAAATGCCGGGGCGTGACGGCCTTTCGGCGGCGCGCGAGATCCTCGAGCGCGACCCCGCGGCACGCGTAGTGTTCCTGACCACGTTTTCGGATGACGAGTACATTGTGTCGGCGCTCAAGCTGGGCGCCCGCGGCTACCTGATCAAGACCGATGTCGCCGCCATTCCGCCAGCGCTGGCGCAAGTCATGGATGGCAAGCGCGTGCTGGAGGGCAAGGCAATCGAGGACGTCGATTTTGATGGGACGGACGTCGAGGCCGGCACGCCCCGCCGGCCCGCAGCCTTTGCCGGCCTGACCGACCGCGAGTTCGAGGTCGCCGAGCTCATTGCCCGCGGCCTCGATAACAAGGAGATTGCCGCCACCGCCTATATGGGCGAAGGCACCGTGCGAAACCACA